>JAFGHO010000080.1 GCA_016930085.1 Spirochaetales bacterium | reverse complement strand
GGGATAGGAGATTCGCGTATCAGACCGATGATATCTGCATCCTCCCCGCATCCCTTGACGACCGCCAGCTGTTCCAGAAGCATGGTCGCGTGGCTGTGGCCGCCCCGTATCCGGACAACGGGATGAAGATCGTGCACCAGACCGGTTGAAAGTAGACCGACTTCCTGCCTGAGCGACGAAAAAAAAACGACGAGGGACGCGCAGATTTCGATCGCCTTCTCGAGATATACGTACCTGTGTTTGACGGGATAATCCTCGAGGGAAAGATTCAGGGCCAAAAGAACCGGTGAATGGAGGGCCTGCAGGTATTCCCGCGTATAGAGGCCGCCCAGACGCGCGGATATCTTCCAGCTGATATGCCGTACATCGTCTCCGGGTATGTATTCACGGATCGATTTGAGGCGGGTGACGTCCTCATAGGTTTTGTCGCTGACTTTGATCGTTCCGCCCGGATGACCGCTTCTCACCTCACGCGTTACCCTGAAAACAGAAGGGTAGATGATAATCGTGCACTGCTCTTCGATCCTGCGGACCCATGGAAAAATTCCGAGGGGGTCCGACGATGCGACGATAATCGGGCCGATGAGGTATTCACCCCGCATCGACCCTTTCAGCCGGTACGTAAGCCGCCGCTTTTGCCCCCCCGAAAGGCCGAACATGAACCGTGATTCGTCCATCCGCCATAGACCGCCCGGATTGTCGACGACCGAACAATAATGAACCGGTAAAAACCCATTGTTTTCGACCGCAAGCGCGATTTCGATAACCTGGCGACGGTAAGCCCTGACGATCGACTGCGTTCGGGCGACCGATACGGCGTAATAGGTCAGGCGGGAATAGGCGAACGAACCGACGATGATAAAAAGGATAAAGAACGCGGTCCACTGGATGAACCAGTAGGGGAAAAAGAGAATGAAAAAAAGACAGAGAATCACGACGATCCTTGTCATTCGGCAGCATCCTTCATCACCTTGATGTCCACCGAATCGAGCAGCCGGGTAACGGCGGCTTCCCCGGTGATGCCCTTTACCAGTTGTTCGGATTTGAGAATCACCCGTTTTGAAAGAACGGGAACGGCGAGCTCTTTGATGTCTTCCGGGGTCACGAAATCCCTGCCGCGCAGGGCGGCGAGGGCCTGGGCCCCCTTGTAGAGGGCAAGCGAACCGCGCGGTGAGATTCCCAGTTGAAAGAGGGGATTTTTCCTGCTTGCCTCAGCAATATCGAGGATATAGTCGCGGAGACTCTCATCCACCGTCACATTGACCACAATATTCTGTATATCCAGCACCGAATCGATGGCGGCGGCCGGTTTCAGATCGCAGACGGGATGGGTGGTCCGCCGCTGGGTTTCCAGGATAAGCGATTCGGCATTCCGTGAAGGGTAACCGATCTTGAGTCCCATGAAAAACCTGTCTTTCTGCGCCTCGGGCAGGGGAAAAGTCCCCTCGAACTCGATCGGGTTTTCCGTGGCCATGAGAAAAAACGGGGCGGGAAGCGCCATCGGTTTTCCTTCGACCGAGATCTGGTTTTCCGCCATTGCCTCGAGCAGGGCGGACTGCGTCCGGGGCGTCGCCCTGTTGATTTCATCGACCAGTACGACATTCGAAAGGATCGGGCCGGGATGAAATGTAAACGCCGCCTTGTTGGGATCGTACACCGATATGCCGATCACGTCAGCGGGCAGGAGGTCCGGGGTGCACTGTATCCGCCTGAACTCGCCCCCCAGGCTGACCGCGATCGCGCGGGCGAGAATCGTCTTGCCCACGCCCGGAACGTCCTCGATCAGTACGTGCCCGCCGCAGAGCAGGCTTACCAGTATCTTCTCGATCACCTCCCGTTTTCCGAAAAAGACCTTCTCGACCGCATCGATTATCGTCTTCGCCCAGGTGTGTATCTCCCGGATGTCCTCTTTTTTAATCATATAAAACCCCTTCTATCTGATAATGACGAATACGACATATGTCCCTGCAATAATTATACGACAAAAAGATGTTCGTTGACAGATGTTTCCTTGAGGTTTATTGACCGGCGCTTCCATAATAGTGTTGAAAACAAGAGGACCCGATACTATACTTGATATGAAACACCACCAGGAGAGAATCTGCTTCGGAATATATCAAGCGGGGAGGTAAAAAATGATAAAGCGATATAAACGGCGGTTACTATATGCGGTAATTATCCTTTTTACCTTTTTTCTTTCAACCTGCGACTGGGAGATTAATCTTTTTCCCCTGCCGGAATGCACTTATAATTTATACAAGTATCATATCATCGAAGACTTCGAAGAAGGAGAGATCTACGACCTTGAAACCGGCGGGGACAGCAAGTGGAGGTGCGACGTGAACGAAAAATGCGCGGGCGACTATTCCCTGCGTTCGGGTAGTATCGGTGATAGCGGCGAGACATATATCCGGTTCAAATATTATAACGAGTCATCGTCGACACTCCGGTTTTATTACCAGACAAGTTCGGAATATGATTATGATTATTTACGTTTTTATGTTGATAATTCCTTAGAAAAAGAATGGAGTGGCTGTGATGATGGTGACTGGGATTATTATGAATATGATATGTTTGATCCCGGAGAATATGTGTTCAAGTGGACCTATGAAAAAGATGGTATTGAAAAAGATTGCGACGACTGCGTCTGGATCGACAACCTCGAAATTTTTTGACCCTTCCCGCAGGCACTCACGTCATCAATCACCCTGTATTTCCCGGCAATTGCCGGGTCCTTTTTTATCCATGCTGAAAAACCGTGATTTCCGTCTTGAAGGCGCTCGATCTCCCTCCGATCATTTCCCTGTTTTATACACTCTCAATCCGCGTACGGGGTAAAGCGTATCCAGTCGATGAGGTAGACGCATTCGGTGTCCGGGGCCGGGGGGCCGTTGATCCATTCATCCTTTGACCAGACATTGAGCTTGAGCTGATAGGGGGCGTCGATCGTGACCGGATTTGATTCGTACTCATAAGTGAGGAGTGTCGTCCCGTCGACGAACCACCTGATCCTTTGAGGAGTGATCTCGAAGCCCCAGACGTGGAAATCGCTTGAGGGATTGAAATCGAGCGGCACATCGGGGTTCGTGTTGAAACTCTCCTTTCCCGCCTCGTGCACGGCGAAGTGTACCTCCCCCCTGTTATCGACGAATGTATAGGTGAGAAATTCGATATCGATCTCCTGTTTGGTCCCGTCATCATTTGATTCCGGAAGAGAGGTGTTGTCCCAGTCGATGGTGTAGATTGAATTGAGGACACCGGAAACGGACGAAGGCTTGATACGCGCCTCCCACAACCCGTAATAATATTCGTCCCGCGTCTGGATCGCGGCGCTCAGGTATCCTTCCTCCGAATCATTGACGAAAACAAGGTGCAGGTATCCGTCCTGCACATAGCACCGTTCCGTTCCGGTCTTCCCGCCATGTTCCATCCACGAAGCGACCTGCCACACCGCATTGTCGACACCCTCAGCGCCAAAACCGTCGAAAAATTCCGTCCTGACATAGGTTTCATCCGGTTCTTCGAATCCCCCGTCCCCGCTTCCGGGATAACATGAAAGACACAGTAGACCGGCAAGAAAAACCATATAGTTCACGATCACAGAATAAAAACGGCATTTCATACAAAATATTCCCCCTTATTATTTTTAAAAGCCCCGCTTCGACACGGATGTACGGTTGAGAGAGGGTGATCGAGACACGCGGGTATTTCGATAAAAGGATCATGAACCGGTAACAAGCAGGGCCGGTTTTTATCACAGAATTACATGAAAAACCGCCGGTACCCTGATCACGCGTTGAGGCATATATCGGTTTTAATTCTTTTGAGTTGATACTGAAAACTGAGACGTTGAATCAGAACCAGAATCATCAAATAGAGATTGCTTCCAAACACGATAATATAGATCGCGATATCCAGCCGGTTCAACAGGCCGCATATGATAATGATAAGCTGGTTAGTGCAAATACCCAGATTGTTGAATAAAAGCAGAATCCAGCCATTGTATTTTTTATAGTTTTTCCTGAATAATTCCTTTTTTTCCGCCGGTATCCCGTTCGGAATCAGATACCAGTCGATGTATCCTTTATAGCTTTTCAACAAAACCGCATTCGATAAAAGTTCCATCATGCCATTGACAAAGAGAAGAAGCGTCAAGGCCACTTTATCCGTTAATTTTCTACTGGATTTGATCTTTTTAATGAGTTCCGACGCGCTTTCCCGTGTATTGACATATTTTCTTGCAGAATAAAGAAAGAAATCGAATTTGAGAAATCCGTGAATATAAAGATGGTAGAGAAAGGTGATAACGGCGAGAATCGTCATCCCCCACCAGTATAATCCCGTTTCCGGATAGCGCAGGAACAATGCGATTGCGGTACCAAGGTAGAGGACCCCGATTGAAATCCCGTCACTGATACCGTCGAGAATAATGCCGAGCCGCGTGTGATTTTTTTTCAGAATCCTCGCGAGCTGTCCGTCCGCACAATCGAAAATGTTTGAAACCAGAAATAACAGCGCCCCGGCAAAAATAAACTCCTTTATTCCGGTACAAAAGAAGGCACCGCCGACAAGGCTGATTGCGCCCCGCAGAATGGAGAGTATGTCGGGAGTGAGACGGAAGGCCTTTGAGACGAGTGCAAGCAGGAATCCGAACGGCCTGAAAAACAAGGTTGTCACAAGTTCTTCCGTGTAAAAGGGTTTCAACGACTGCAAATAGAGTTGTTTAATTTCCATAAAAAAAGTACGCAGGCTTTTACCTGTAGCTGTTATTTCGGAACTACTCAACCATGTCCTCCTTTTTTATTATTATTGTTCAAGCCAGACATTTTTTCCATTAATTTTCACATATATTATCGGAGTTTTTTTTCAAAGTCAATCATTACCATTCAATTCTCACTTAGTTTTCCTTTTTACAATCACTTTTGAAAAGAATTTGGCGGAAAAGACGGCACCGGCCAGGGCGGAAAGGTATTGATAAAATGTCCGCCACAGGATTACGACGATACCGATAAGATAATAAGGCACAAAACCGTTGAAAATCAGAAAGAATATCCCTTCTCCCAGACCAGAAGAGCCCGGAGTGGGCATATATGAAATACAGAAGAACAATATCAAACAAAGGATAATGCCGACGCTTGTATCGATCGGGATACCGAATCCGTAAATAATGGCCAGTATAATAAAAATGTGAATGAAAAAAAACAGGCCGGTACAGATAAATCCGGATAAAAAAAAGCCGAAATGTTTTCGAAAATAGTTGATAAAACTACTTCGCATATTGTTTATTTCACGAATCGCCTTTTCATTGAAGTCGGAAAGATTTTTGATAATCCGCAGACGATACCCGATATTGCCGGTAAATCCGATCAATGTCTTCATAATAGGCGGGAAAAGCATAATAAGGATAAGAACTCCGAAAAGGAGTGCCAACAGGATACCGGTAACCAGGAATACATTGCTGAGCATGATATTATTGCCGATCGTATCCTTGAAGAGAAAGAGTGCGATAATACCCCCGCCCATGGTGAAAAACGCGGTACACATGAGTCTGGTAATGACAATAGTTGACCCTTTCCCGCTTGGAACGCCGTATTTGTTCAGGAAATAGATGATCAAAGGTTGTCCGCCAAAGGTGAAAGGAGTGAGCAGGTTAAAAAAAACCCTGATCGTCGAAAGCTTATAGCAATTGTAAAACCGAATTTTTTCTCCCGTCCCCAGAACGAAAAAGATCACACCAAGGGCGTCTATCGTCAAGGCCAAAAACCAGAGAAAAAGACAAAAGAGGAGGTAGAGAGGATTATAGTTGAGCAGCGTTTCATAAGTCCTTTCATTGACGGTGAAATAAAAGATAAGGACGATTGAAGTGACGCTGAGGAGAAGAAAAATGACAAGCTGCAATACATTTTTCGATATTTTCACTGTTTTAACCGATTCCGCTTCTTCCGAAACATATCCGTAAGGAGAAAATTTATAATTCCTCGCGCTTCATTGTCAAGGGGGATCGATAAAAAAAGAATATTACGATATATCGGTTTTGACAGCGACCATCAGCCCGTACATACCGTAATGGAAGCCTTTTATTAATCGATGTCACATCTTCCTCCTGAGCCTTTTTATACGTTCAATCAGTATACCGCGAAACTGATGAAGCAGTTCGACGCGCTCCCGCTGTGCTTCGAGTTCCTTTTCATAATAGACAATCGATACCGTAATATCGTCCTGTTTTTCATGCCGGTAAATATAGTCCTGCCGTGCATCCAGTTCGACCGTCGCGCGGTTTGCCAGGTTCTCGAGGAAACCGCAGGCTTCCTCTATCGTTCTGGCGGCAACGATATCGCGTACACATGCTTCGGCGTCTTCGATATTCCTGAAAATCGAGTAAAAGATTTCTTCCGGAATATCGAGAACTTCCAGTTCCGGCATTTTTTCGAGCATCGCCCGTATGTCACCGGTTTCATCCTGTTCTCCCTGTTCAAGCCGGGCTTTAACCCGTTTGATAATCTGTATGTTTTCCCTGATCCTGCTATTCATCAGAACGCATTCGATATTGTCCCGTTTCAACTTTTCTATTTTTCTCAGTCCCTTTTTGTCATCTTTCCCGGCAGTGTCCGTTTCGCGATCCGCTTCCCCGCTTTTTTCTTCTTCAAGTAAAGGAAGGGGTATATCCTCGATGATCAGCAGGCTTTCATCGATTTCCAGGTTGTTTTCCCTTACCGCCGTCCTCAGCGCATTGAAGACTGAATCTATTTTCCTCAGCGCCAGTACCTCTTCCTTTGTTTCACTGTTTATCCTTGCAAGACGTTGTTCCTCTTTGCCGCCGCTTTCATGCAGTTCCTTTTTGAGGGAAAACAGTATCTCCTTTCTCAAATAAAACTCATTTCTGCACTCATCGACGATATCTTTGAGTAATTGACCGTCGGTAATCCGGCCGCCGAGGCTGTTGATTCTTTCTGCCGAATACCCGGAAATAGGATCCCGCATTTCGAGCAGGGCTATTCTTTTCTTTACATAACCCATGCACGAATCCAGATAATCGATGTGCGCTTTCTGATAAAGGAGTTTCAACTGTCGGTCATTAATCGCGACGACTGTACGGATCTTGTGATTTTTCACTGATTCGAGAAATTCAAGAAAACACCTGATATTCGTTTTGGTTTTCGAGAGTAACAATTTTCCGGAAGCGTCCTTTATAATGATCGTGTAGGAACAGCCGTATTTTTCAAGCGTAATCGTGTTTTCATCGATTGAAAGCTCTTTCTCCTCCGTCTCGGAGAACATAAGCCGTGAATGCCACTTTTCACGTATCTCTTTCTCTATCGAGCCATATTCGAGAAGTTCTTTATATCTCGCGATTTTCCATTTCGAATCCCGATCCTGCGTTCCGCCGATGTCATAGAGTGCTTCCTTTGTCATGAGACTGAGCATCTGCTTGAGAAAAATACCGTCGGTATTGACCAGGGAGGTATAATACTGATACCAGAAATCCAGAATAATCCTGTAATTGAGGACGATATAAAAATTATTGAGAAAATTTATGATATCGACCGTGAGTTTTATCGGCTTGCCCTGCTCTTCCCTCCTGTCCAGAAATGCAAGCAGCGCCTGGGAAAGCATTCGTTCTCTTTTTAACAATTCGGCTATTTCCGGATATACTTTTCGTATGCCGAACTTTACATGTTCGGATATTTTTTTGATATTTTCCCTGAACTTTTTTTTATAACTCCGGAGTTTCATTTCGATCGTTTTTTTTTCGTTTTCGAAAAGCTTAGAAATTTCTTGCATTGTATATATATTCTCGAGTTTTTGTATCGTCGATACGAGCAGGCTTTTTTCCCTCTGGAATTGTTCGGTTTTGATATGTTTGAGACACAACTCGATACACGCGTCCGCCTCCCTGTCGCCAAAGGTCCCGATCGTCTTGTGAAGCAGTTTGTATTTATCCGTGAAATCGATATGCTGACAATACATGAGTTCCGTCAATTCACGGTAATTCACGGGCAGGGTGAGCGATGCGACCCGTTCCCCAAGTTCCTTTTGAATAACGGCGACCTTCTTTTCAAGCTGCGTCGATTCCCTGACGGCGACAGGCGCGCGCGTTATCCACGTGTGGAAAAGCTGTTTGCACCCGGCAAACTTCAGTATTTTGTAAATATTGACCAAAGGCTCGTTGAGGAGAAGCTCGAAATTCTCGTAAATGGTACTGACGTAGCCCTTGCAGTCGAGGACGATACTGTCAGCAGCCTCGACAAATTCCCTGACGTCTTTTATCTTTTCGAGCCGGGAAAGCAGAACACGCTGCTGTTCCGGAATTTCATGCGAAAGCTTTCGTTCGGAATAATCCACGGAAGTCAGCAGGTTCTTGAGCATGACCGCGTAAGGATTGAAATACGGATCACGGCTCATTATGACATAGAGAACAAACCGCGCCTTTCCTTTCAGTGTGTTGACATTCGCATCGATCGTTTGCTTTATCGTTTCTTCCGTCCCCCCCTGTTCCTTGATAAACTGGATGATATGAAAAATCTTTATGATATTTTCGATCAACCCGGCGTGTGCTTTTTTAAGGGGTGAAGACGAATCGAGAAGGGAATGAAAGTGCTTCATTATCTCGTCCAGGATGCAGTACTCATTCCGTATGAAGAGGGGGATGAGTTTTTCCAGAATAATCTCGTCGAAGGTTTTCCCCTGACGGTCCTTTTTGACTATCTCCGAGAAAATCCTTTTTCCCCGGTGAATAATCTGTTTATATAGCTTGGATCGAAGTGTATTCAGACGGATATAATCGAACGGCCCGAGATTTTTCTTCCAGTTCTCATAAAAGAAAATACAGTGGACTTTATCCGTCAATGTCGGAATCGATTCCAGTATATCAGTCAGGTTGATATCGGGGTTTTTTGTAAAAAAACCGGTAATAAACGCTTTTTTCCCGTGGAGTTGTGTTTCCCGGCAGTATTCATCGATTAATGATGCCTCGTGTATCCTCATTGTCATACGCCCTGATTACATTATGGTGTGAGAAGCATTATTTATCAATGAAAAAAAAGAGGGCTGTTCATCCGCCGCATTATCGTATACGGCTGCAAACAGCCCCGTCGTCTTTCATGAAGACAAGCTTTTTATCATACTTTTTTCAGTGTCACCAACTGGAGATTGCCGAAAAATCTGTTCACCAGTTCAATACCCTGAACGGTGATTTTATGCGGGCCCGGATCGAGTTTTACCGTTCCGGCCTCGACGTCAAAGTATGTTTCCCATTCATAGGTATCGGGCATAATGAACTCGAGTTTTTGTGAATCGATCGTCACACCGACTTTCGAACCGGCAAATGACGAAGCACAGGCCACCTTTAAAACGACCATATATTCTCCGCCGTTTGCAACCTCAAAATCCCAGATAATCTGGTCATTCGGGCTTTCCCACCAACCGATACATTCCCTGTCCCCCTGTGCCTCATAAATAAGACCGCCTAAGGTCACAAGCTGTGCATCGATCGCATGAAGCTGGATTTCTTCCGCAGCGCCGCCGCCGCCACCGCCTGTCGAAACACAGGAAATGACGCTTGCCGCGACAAGGATAACGGTAAAAAGCAAGATTCTTTTCATATAATCCTCCTCGATTTTTATCTGTAGGATAAGCATATCCGAAAATAAAAAAAGTGTAAAGATTCAAGTTATTATTCTGAAAACACTTATCCGCCGTTCATGTCGGCTGATTTTCACAGGCGATCGCGGACCAAAGAAACTACAGGAATAATCTTATATGGTATTAGTGGAAAACCTTTATGATTACGATAAAAGTACACATATAAAAAATGTAAAACGGGCCGGCCGGTGAAATCCTTTATTTCTGATAACCTATTAACATGGCACCAATTCTTTCTTTTTACAATTGTCGTACTTTTCCATACAACTCAACACCCGATATTTATACTGATCGGGAGGGATAAAAAACTCTCCTCTTTCACCTTTTATCCGCAAACGGATTGCCGTATTACAACCGGTACTGTATGTTTGTATGAAGGATCTGTCACCATTCCGGAATATGCCACGGGACAGCCGCCGGTGACGCATTCCGTGAGAAAGGATGATCGATGGGAAAAAACTGCGTAATAACCGGGGCGAACACCGGTATCGGAAAGGCGACGGCGGCGGCACTTGCCGGAAAGGACTTCAGGCTGCTGCTTGCCTGCAGAAACAAAGAAAAAGCCGACGCCGCTGCCGGGGAAATAATCGCCGCAACTGGCAATAAAAACGTCGAACCGGTAATACTCGATCTTTCCTCCTTCGAATCCATACGAGAAGCCGCCGAAACAATCAGGAATAAATTCGACCGGCTCGATGTCCTCGTCAACAATGCCGGAATCATGACAAAGACAAAAAAGGAATCGAAAGACGGCTTTGAACTCACATTCGCGGTGAACCACCTGGGACATTTTTTATTGACGAATCTGCTGCTCGATCTGCTCGTTCGTTCCGCCCCGTCGAGGATCGTCAATGTATCGTCGGAGGCACACCGTTTCGCCCGCTTCGACCTTTCGGATCCCGGAATAACCCGTTCCTGGAGTCCGTGGCGGGCGTACGCGAACTCGAAACTATGCAACATCTACTTCACCCGTGCGCTGGCCGGACATCTTGAGGAATCAGGCGTTACCGTGAGCAGCCTCTCTCCGGGATTCGTCGATACCGAACTGGGACGGGATTACGCGAAAAAGAAATCGCTCCTGCGAACAATCATGACATTGTTCGCGAAAACGCCGGAAGAAGGGGCAGCAACATCCGTATTTCTCGCCTCATCTCCGGAGATCGAAGGAGTTACAGGGGGGTATTTCAGTAACTGCCGCCAAACGAAATCCTCACGTATATCGTATGACAGAGAAAATGCACGCCTCCTGTGGGAAGAAAGCAGGAAAATGTGCGGTCTTGTGTAACAGCCGGCATTCTTTTTGTCATTGACAGGAAAAGACTGCTTTCATATAGTCAAAAACAAGGAGGAACATGTGAGCGCAATCGAAATAAAAAAGGATGTGTACTGGATCGGGGTCAATGACAGAACCACCGATCTGTTCGAGGGCCTCTGGCCGATCAGCCGCGAAGGGGTATCCTACAACGCGTATCTCGTACGGGATGAAAAAACGGCCGTCATCGATCTGGCCAAATCCTTCCAGTCGGACTACTTCCTGAAGCAGATCGACAATATCTCCGATATCTCAGGTATAGACTATCTGGTCGTCAATCATATGGAACCCGACCACACGGGAATGATCGCGACCATGAAAAAACTGAATCCCGCGATGACCATCCTCGCCACCCCGAAGGCGAAGAAAATGCTCGGGGATTTTTACCAGATCACGGAGAATATCCGCGAGGTGGGCGACGGGGAGGAAATTTCCCTGGGAAAAAAAACATTACAGTTTTTTCATATCCCCTTTGTCCACTGGCCGGAAACCATGGCGACCTATGAAAAAACGGACAAAATTCTCTTTTCATGCGACGCGTTCGGGGGATACGGGGCGCTGACCGGCGCTATTTTCGACGATCAATGTACGAACTGTGATTTTTATCTCGAAGAATCCCTCCGCTATTTCGTCAATATCATCGCCAAGTTTACCGCCCCCGTTCTCAAGGCGATCGAAAAACTAAAAACAATCCCCATCGAGATTATCGCCCCCTCGCACGGGCTTGTCTGGAGGAAAGACCCGGGACAAATTGTCGACCTGTATACGAAATGGTCGCAATATGCGGGCGGTCCCGGGGACAGGGCGGTCACCCTCATCTACTCTTCCATGTACGGGAATACGGAACTCATGATGAACGCGGTCGCACAGGGAATTTCCCGCGAAAACGTCCCCCTCGTCATCTTCGACGCGGCGAGGACCCATGTCAGCTACATCCTGCCCCATCTCTGGACAAAAGGCGGTGTGATGATCGGCGCGCCGACCTATGAAGGCAGCCTTTTCCCGTCCGTCGCACAGGTCCTGGACATGGCGGTGATCAAGCGGGTAAGAAACAGAAAGGCGGCCATGTTCGGGAGTTACGGCTGGAGCGGGGGCGCGCTTGCGGAGATAAAACGGATCGTCGAACCCGCGAAATGGGACCTCGCCATGGATTACGTGTTCGCGGGCGGCCCGAGTCTCGAAGAACTCAAAAAGGGGGAGGAGTTCGGGGCCGAATTCGCGCGGCTCATCGGCACATGATAAAAACGGAACCCTCCCCCACAGAGTGAATACGGGGGTGAATTATTATACCGATATATTGAATTCCGGGTAAAAGGGGTTATACTTATAGATACATAATAATTTTCAGGAGTGAATTATGAATAAATCAATGAAGACATACTGTTTACTTGCCGTTCTCTTCATGTTCGTGCTTTCGAATGTGTTCGCCCAGGGGGTGTATGAGGTAAGGATCAAGTCGAATGTCAATGGTGCAAAAATCTACATCGACGGTGATTATAAAGGCGAAGCACCCCTCACCGTTTCAGTAAGCAGGGGATCGCATAGAATACGTGCGACATCACCGGGTTATAAGGATGCCGAAACGACGATCAATATAACAAAAAACACGACATTTTCGATTGATCTTGAAAAAGCAGGCCGTGATGATGAAAGCCAGATGTTCAGTGTCCGGATCAAATCGAATGTCAATGGTGCAAAAATTTATATTGACGACAGATACATGGATGAAGCACCGGCAACAATCAGGGTTTCGAAGGGAAGACATTCCATGCGAGTGACAGCCAACGGATATGAAGACTATACAACGACTATCAATATTACACGGAATACAACGTTGAGTGCCGATCTTAAAAAGGCGATACGCTTTTACAACCTCAGGATCGACGCGAACGTCAAGAGAGCCCGCGTCTATATAAACGGAAGGCAGGAAGAAGGGTACGCACCGGTCAATGTGAAGCTCGAACAGGGAAGGTACGCGATCGAGGTGAGGAAACGGGGATATTCGCCCTACGAAGTGACCGTCGTCCTCGACAGGGACACCAAGATAGACGCCAGACTCAAACCGTCGCAGCCCGGCGTGGTCATCATCGTCCCCGACAATATCCTGAACCGCGATCTCAACAAACCGGAGATGCGGATCGACGTGTTCGTGGACGGTAAAAAACAGAAGGACCTCGACTTCGATGTCGAACGTGGCAGACACGTGATCAGGATCGAAACGGGCGCGCTGGCGCTCGAAAAAGAGCTGAATTTCAGGGACGGCGTCCTCTATGAAATAAGGCTCGGCTTTGACATGAACGTTTCGGAGGAAGACTGATCCGGTCTTCGTTTGAAATGATGGAATTTATAAAACATTTAAGGAGGAATAAGATGAAAATAAAGGGAATGATTATAGTTGCGGCAGTGTTTGCCTTTGCCTTGATTCTTTCAAGCTGTGAGGATCCGACTGATTTAATAGCCCTTGAGGATGGTGAAACGTATAATTACACTGGTCCACAGAGTTCTTATTACGGGTTTAATTCTGAACTGGAAATAACAAACAACATTGGAAGCAATATCTATTCTATCTTTTTACAGGATTACAGCACACATTCGGTAATCGGTAATGATCTGCTTGGTCCAAATGTTATCAAGAGAGGGTATACGAATTATATAGATGGCGTTCCGGCATATGATGATTGTGAAGTACGATTGACCTTTTCGGAAGATGCCGTGTATGATGCGGTTTATTCCTATGGTTTATCGGGTGAGCATTTTGATTTTCTCACCTTTGACTATTACTGGATAAATGTAAGCATCGATCTCTATGATTCCGGACGTAGTATTTCAAATCCCGATCCCAATACGACCGTCTTTACACAGGACGGGATTGTCGTGACCATCACCCGCCGCCCCCGCTGATGCCCGCCAAAACAATTCCGCCCGGCTTAAGGCCGGGCTTTTTTTTACCCCGCCCCTCCCGCTTCACCGGCCCGTGATCCCGTCACGCCTTTTCCCCGAAGGGGTGTTTCCACTTGAGCCGCGGGAAACGGCTGAAATCTGCGTCCGTCGAATAAAGCGTGCAGCCGTGTTCGCAGGCGAGCGCCGCAAGATGCGCGTCGCTCGCGAGATTGGCGGCGGCCTGTCCTGCGGAAAGCATTTCCGCGAACAGCGTCCAATGGTTGGCCGTGGGATTGATGAGCCGGACACACGGCTGGTCGAGCCATGATGTCACCCGCCGGACGGTCTCTCCGATAGTGAGGGGATTCTTAAAGACACGCCGGTTTGTTCCGATACGTATGAATCCATTGAAAACCTGCCAGCAGAAACAGACGGGGGAATCTCCCGACAATTGTATTTTTTACTTATCAGCCTCTTCCAGCGCTGCAATCAATTTATCTTTGTTGGCAACGAGAAGTTCCTTTTCAGCCTCCGTCATACCGCCCGCTTCGAATAACGCCTCGTACTGCTTGAGGAACATCTCCTGCATTTCCGTCGGCTGGTCTTTCATTTTAGCCGTGGCGATCAGCCAGGGGGTGATCGTCCAGACCTTCGTGTGCACTTCGAGGAACTCCTCCGGCGTCGCCCATCCGTGATCCTCAAGCAGCGAAATCATCTCCGCGCCGAAGGCCCAGCCCGCGCCGGCGGACTCGATATTTTCACCTTCCGCTTTGGCTTTTTTGATAAACGGCGGCAGTGTCTCCATGTATGTATCGAGAATCGCCTGGGTCAGGACGATCCCGCCGGACGCCGATGAAGCGAAATCCTCATCGGTGTCCATATCCGGGCCGGTCTGTTTCACCTGCTTTCCGCAGGACAAGGTCATGAAAGCCATGAGTGCTATCAAAAAACAGGAAACTGTCTTTTTCATCAATCTTCCTCCTCGTGTATGTTGTCGTCCGGCATTCTTTCGGGTAACGCCGCCGGAACGTGTCATCAACGAGCATCATAGACCGTCCGGCGCTTCCCGTCAAGCGGAAGGATATGCGCGACAATCATTCGCGGCATGATGGACACGGCCGTGAATATCGTTTATACAGGATAAAGACCGATTCATCGTCACATCGGTTAAAATTACACAAGAGGAGGATTGCCATGCGATGGGAAACCCTTACCGCGTCCGGAATAAAAGACGCGATTAAAAAAACCGGGGGACTCTGCATCCTCCCGCTGGGCGTCCTTGAAAAACACGGCAACCACCTTCCCGTCGGTACCGATATGTTCATCATCCACAGTGTCGCCTGCCGGGCCGCGGAAAAGGAACCGGCGGTCGTGTTTCCCCCACATATCTACACCCAGATCTTCGAGGCCCGGCACGAGCCGGGAGCGATCGCGATCGGACGCACTCTCATGCAGGACCTGCTCGAAAACATTTGTGACGAGATCGCGCGCAACGGATTCAAGAAAATATACCTTCTGAACGGCCACGGGGGCAACGTACATTTTCTTTCGTACTTCACGGAATGTATGCTTGAAAAGGAAAAACCCTACACCATCTATTTTTCCGGCTACGGCCTCGATGTGTTGTATGAGGAGATTAAAAAAACCATGGAAAGCGAATTGAGTTACCACGCGGGGGAAATCGAAACGAGTATAATGATGGCCATTTACCCCGAACTGGTAAAAAGTGCGAACATCCCCTCATCGCCTGCTTATCCCCTCGGCAGGCAACATCTTCACGCAGGGGTGTCCACCCCCATCGGATGGTATGCCGATTTTCCCGACCATTACGCGGGGGACGCGCGGCCGTCGACCGCAAAAAAGGGTGAACAAATCCTCGAACGCTGCATCGATTATGTGGTATCCGTGATCGGGGCGATCAAAAAAGACAAAACCATCCCCAAACTCATAAAAAAGTATCGATCCTCGATTTCCCACTAAAAGCGGCAGACATCCGCACCGGCTGCCGGTCCCGCGAAATGGGATGGTTTCTTGATTTTTTTGGTTTCGCCGGATAGAGTAAGCGAATGGAATATATAATTGTCGCTATCCTGCTCGTATTCTCGGGCGTTTTTTCCGGACTCACCATCGGGATGTTCAGTCTCAACCTGTCCGAACTTAAAAGAAAAAGCAGGCTCGGCAGTAAAGACGCGGCAAAGGTGGTAAAAATAAGGAGCAACGGGTATCTTCTCCTCTGCACTCTTCTTGTCGGGAATGTGGCGGTCAACTCGGCCATGGCCATTTTTTTGGGCAGTATCGCCTCAGGGATCGTCGCGGGCATCATCTCGACAGCCCTCATCGTCACGTTCGGTGAAATCGTCCCCCAGGCTCTTTTCACGCGGTTCGCGCTATCGGCGGGGGCGAAACTCGTCTGGCTTATCCGGATTTTCATCGTCCTCACCTTTCCGGTCAGCGCGCCGCTTGCGTGGCTCTTGACGAAAATACTCGGTACAGAACAACCGACAATCTGGAAAAAACAGGAAATAATCGAAATCATTAAGGAACACGAAGATTCGCCGTCGTCACTGATCGATGAAGAAGAAGAAAAAATACTGCTCGGCGCCCTTTCGTTCTCCGACAAAACGGCGAAGCAGGTCATGACACCGCGGACCGTCGTCTTTTCCCTCGACGCGCACCGCGTCCTCGACAAAAACGTCTGTGATGAAATCAAGACAAGGGGATTTACCCGGATACCGGTCTTCGAGAACACGATCGACAACATTATCGGGCTTCTCTTTGTCAAAGACCTTATCTGTCCCGGTTTCGAACATATCCGGAAGATCGGGGAGGTGTGCAACAGGGAAAAGCGTCTTTTTGTCCAGGCTGACACGAAACTGGACATCCTTTTGAACCGGTTCATACAGGCGAAACTCCACCTGGCAATCGTCTACGACGAGTACGGGAACTTCATTGGTATCGTGACACTGGAAGACGTCATCGAAGAGATCATCAACGCGGAAATCGTCGATGAAATGGACAGGATCATCGACATGCAGAAAATGGCAAAAGAACTCTACAAAAAGCGTATGACCGAATGAAGAAACAGCCGTCGGGCCGGTGAAACCGGTCCGATGCTTACTCCACAAAGCCCCGGCCGGTCCGGTACTATACCGCTCGGTACGGTTTTTTATACCGTAAACCATATGGCAGGCCCCCCCCGAATCGATATAGTTTTTACTTAGCCGCCTGTGTGAAGGGAGGAGTCCGATGCAGCATATCATTTTCTTTTATTTAATCGTATGTTTCGGTATCGTGACCGGTTCCGTTTTTGTTTTCGCGATATTCTATTTCAAATACAAACTTTCGATCATCAACTATTATATGCTGCTCTTTGCCTGTTTTGTCGTGAGGTTGTTCATATTCCTTCATACCTATTATATGGAGTCGATTATCACCACGGAGGTAACCGTTAAAATCGCCAACCTTATCGCACGGTTTGTGTGGAGTTCCTTTTTTACCGTCGTTCTTTCCCTCTTTTATTTTCATCTTGTCGAAAAAAAAATCACGATTGCGAAAAAGGCCGTTATTGCATCGGTATTCCTTCTTCAGTATTTTTTCATCATACTGCCGTTTCTTTCCAATACGACAATTGTCGATGTCTATGATTCCCTGAAAAGGATATTCATCTACGCGAACAATTCCCTTTTGGCGGTTTTTCTGCTTTATTTCTTCGTCAACGCGATTTTAGGCTACGACAGTATCGAATCCTCGTTATCCAGAAAACTCGTAAAAGTGAACTGCGGACTCCTCATCATCCTTGTCCCCGTCCTCATCATCGACATTCTGGAAAAGGGGGGAACGACCGATTTCCTGCCGAACGGTCTGCTTCTCATCTATCTCTACAGCGCCGCCTACAGTATCATCCACATCAGGCTGTTTTACGATTATTTTATCAAACGAATCGAAATTTCCGTCAACCTGGGCATGGTTCCCGAATCCTTTATCGCGTCGAACAAGATAACGAACAGGGAAACCGATATTATCAAACTCCTCATCGACAACTACACCTACAGGAAAATCGCGGATTCACTCTTCATCTCCGAACGGACGGTCGAGTGTCATGTCTCGAATATCTACAAAAAAGCACACGTTAAAAGCAAAGCCGAACTCCTCGAACTGATCAAGGTTTTCGAATCCATTAATTAATTGATGTTTATTAATTATTTAACAGCCTTTTAGAAAAAAATCAAAGCAACGGGCACTTTTTTTGGGTTATATAAAATATAAAAATAATTATTCAAGGAGCCCCGCATGACAGAATCCGTTCCGCATGAATTTCATTTTATCATGACTGAGATAATGAGAGAGAAGCTATGTAAACTGACATTGTTCGTCTCGAGGCGCTCGTTATCCGGTGTCATTGTCGGAATATTGTCCAGTATCGATCCTTTGATTATAAAGGAACACATTTGGGGAAAACAACGAATGAGCCGGTATCGAGCGGTCTCTGACAATCCCGATGATAGCCGTGAACACGCGCACGTGTATCTTCCCGAGGATGTGTACCGGAAGATAAAACTGCTGCATGCCGATTTGAATTGTTATAGTATTGCGCAGCTTGTGCGGTGGTTGCTGGAGGTGTTTTTGGCGATGGTTGAGAGATATGGGAATAGGGTGAATGAAGAATTTGAGAAAAGATTTAATCAATGGAGCAGTGAGGAGAGGAAATTACAACAGTCCCCTCGCAGGAATTTACGACAATTGTATAGGATAATTCAGCATCTTCCAGGATGTAATAGATTAATTTCCATATATACGAATCATTATTTGCCATTTTGGATACTCAGACTTTAAAAACACATCATCAAACCACACCCCATTTCCCACATATTTACCCCAGCCCGACTAAAAAGAATAATCATGCCTGTCACTAGTCGAATACACTCATACACACAAAATTCCGGGCCTGAAAGACTCATTAATCAACGAATCAGTTATTCAGCAAGGACTAAATAGCACGTCATTATGTAAAATGTTATATCCGTCGTCCTTATGGATTGTATCCGTCGTCATCACTGGTCTCTCCCATCTTATAGTAAACGGTATATAACCGAATACCTGTACAGCCGCCCTCCCTCATGTTATACTGTAACCGTAAGACCGCGGAAGTCCGGATTACCGGAACAAGCGTTCCGGCAGAAAGGAGGAACTCCCTGATCATCCCTTTTGGGCATAGAACCCCCCTCACGGACGGGGCGGTCTTTATCGCCCCGAACGCATCGATCGTCGGGCAGGTCGTTCTTGGAGAGAATGTCTCGATCTGGTTCGGGGCCGTGCTTCGGGCGGATTTCGAGGAAATCCGGATCGGCTGTAACACCAATATTCAGGACAATACCGTGCTTCATGTGGATAAGGGCTTTCCTCTTACGGTCGGAGACTACGTGACCGTGGGCCACGGGGCGGTCCTTCACGGCTGCACGATCGGCGGCGGCTGTATCGTCGGCATGGGTGCCGTGATCCTGAACGGCGCCGTCATCGGCGAAAACTCGATTGTCGGGGCGGGGGCGCTGGTGACGGAACGGGATGTTTTCCCGCCCGGGTCCCTCATCGTCGGTCATCCGGCAGTGCTGAAGCGGCCGCTCAAGCCGGCACTCGTCAATCACCTCAAAGACGCAGCCGTCTCCTACGTGGAAAAGGCGCGCGAAGCGGTAAAAGCATGCCGGTAGATGAAAATCTATAGACTCACGCACGCATTTTTTCCATGACCGCATTCAATACCTTCAAGCCAACGGCAAAAGCGAGAGTGAAAACTCCCCCGATAAACAGGGAACGGGGATTCGCACCCAGATTCTCGAACAACTGGGTATAAAAATGAATGCCGCCGAAGACCGCGACGATATTCACCACCCACCGCCTGTTCCGGAACCACGCCCACGCCCCCGTCGCGAGAAGGGCGAGCGCCCAGAGAACGGCGAACATCCAGTCGTCCGCTTCGAAACAAAGCAGCCCGTTGAAATCGTCCCCCCACAACGAACCGATCCAGAACCCGAAATTGACGAGAAAGACGGACGTCCGTGAAGCGGCAATTGCAAGCCCGGCGTAATCGGCGGGAAGCACTTTCGAGAGGTGATAAAAACCGATGGCGATCGCCGTGAAAACAACCACGGTCAGGCCCGGTTCCCGGATACCCAGGAAATACATCGCATGGAAATACCCCGTCCGCGCGCCGATCGACGATGCGCCCGCGAACACGGCAAGGACGACAAGCAGGCCGCTTTTCGAGAAAATTCCGGCGGCCAGAAATACCGCGGCCACGATGAGGAAGGCTTCCGGTGAATAATCACCGATCATTATTGTTGCACCGCCTGAGATAAGGGAACCGACCAGCACGCATATGTAGGCGAGAATCTTCCATTGTTTCACGAGGGAGGTGCGGAGAAAACCGATACCGAAGCATAATACAACAAGTCCCACGATAATTCCCGTTTCTTCGGTCGGAATAAACGCGACGCTCCCCAAACTGACCGCGATCACGCCAAAGCCGAGAAGCAGATTAAAAGCAAGGGAACTCGTGCTTTTCGCGCCGAGTGCATGCAGTTTATCGTACTCGTTTTTATCGATCTTCCCTTCTTCAAGAAGCCTTTCGGGGTCCAGCACTATTTTCATGCCTTTCTCCTCCGCTTGCTGCTATTTTATACGAAAAGAATACCTTCCGTTCAGCATACAATATATTGTCGTTCCCGGCAGCCTGAAAAGCAATACAATTTTTACGCTGTCCCGTCGGAAAAACCCGGCTGAGCTTGTGATAAAATTTCTTTGTCATTTCTTGAAAAAAACCCGCCAAACGCTACTATTTTAACATATATCGTAAATTACAAGCGATTATTTTACGATAGAGGTAAAAATTGTGTATATAAACCGCTATATCGAAGACGCCGTTATAAACGGAACTGCGTTATTTCAGAGATGTCGACCGGCGGGAAGTCGATTTCATTATCGTAAAAGAAGGAAAACCGATTTTTTTTATCGAGTGTAAAACGAAAACGGGGGACGTAAGCAAATCACTCATGTATCTGAAAAACAAATTCCTTTCCGTTCCCGCGTTTCAAGTCTCCCTTGAAGGGGAGAAGAAACTCGAAACAAAACACGGCATTATAATGAGTCCCGCCCATATATTTTTGTCACGGTTTGTTTAATAAAGTGACACCCAAAAAAGCGCCTTCCCCGGTTTCTACCGGCCTTCCCCGGTTCTACCGCCCGCAGGCAATATCGAGAAAGAAAAGGGCGGGAAGTTCGGTCTCGTTCTCCCAGTTTCGTCCGTCACCGGAAAAAAGCACGCTGCCGCTCGTTCCGGTGTCAGCGCACACGATCCAGTTCCCCCTCCGGTCGGTATCGATTCCCCTGAGGGAGTGCGCCGTACCGGAGGCGGCGGGCAGCCACGTCTTGCCGTTATCCGTCGAATAGCGGATATCTCCGTTCGAACCGGCAGCGACCCACATCCCCTTTCCGTCCGTCGCGACGGCCCTCAGCGTGTCCGATGTGTTTGTTCCCGCGGTCCAGGCAGCGACATCTGCCGTATAAAGAACGATTCCGCCGTCGCCCACGGCAACCCAGTTACCGTCACCGTCTGTCGCGATGCTGTAGAGATTGCCCGTCGCCAGGGGGTTTGTGCCCCTGTCCCAGGTCTGGCCCCCGTCCGTCGTATAGAGGATCATGCCGCTTGTCACATCGTCATTTCCCACGGCGACCCACAACCCGCTGCCGTCCGTGGCGACATCCCAGAGATTTTCCGTTTCTCCGGTCGTTCCGGGCTGCCAGTTTTTGCCCCCGTCGACGGAATAAAAGACATTCCCGCCGTATCCGACGGCAATCCAGTATCCCTTTGCATCGGTCGCGACACCCAGAAGATTGACGGTATCCCCCAAATCTCCCGGCTGCCAGGTTCTTCCGTTATTGTTCGAATACACCACTCCCGCGTTATCGCCCGCGGCGATCCAGTTGCCGTTATAATCAGCGGCGACCGCATACAAATTTTCGGAGGCAGCCGCCGTCCCCTCTTTCCATGACTCACCGTCATCGGCCGAATAATAGATCTCACCGCCGCTCCCGACGGCCACCCACGACGCCGGGATCGACGGCGTGTCATTATCGCAGGTATACACCGCAAGCACAAGTAAAACGATACATACGGACAGTATATTCATGCATTGTGGAAAAGATGGTTTCATACGGATCATGAACGACTCCTTTTATTCTGGATAATATGATAACAGCGCGGCGGAATTCATCGATAAAACCGTCATGAACAGGCCGATATTGTTACCCTTTGCAAAACTCATCGAGGATCCCTACGTAATACCGGGCAATGAGAAGGGCGTCGATAATCGTGACGTTCCCGTCGCAATTGACATCCGCGTTCTGCGGAACCGCGAAGGTCTGGATCAACCCCACGTAGTACTGCGCGACCAGAAGCGCGTCGACGATATCGATTCTTCCACTCCCGTCGACGTCACCGAGACGGTCCTCTGGGGGCGGTGTCGGGTCGCCATGTACATACACGGCGGTCACGGTTTTCAATTCGTCGACCAGAATCGTAATCGGGTTGGTTGATTCTGCCAGGTCCCCCGACCACTGTGTGAAGGCCTCGACGGAACCGTCGGGTAATGTGTAATCGTTCGCCGTGAGAGTCACGTTGGTCGGTTCGGTATAGGTGACGAAAATCGGGTAGGTGTTCGTGGAGCCGGGCGGGTTGACCGTCACGGTGACATTGGTACTCGTGATGCCCGAAAGCGTCACCGAAAGTGAATAGTCTCCCGGCGGCGGGGAGCTTGAGGGTGGCGCCGGTGTTGCCGCAGCGGTCACGTCGAACTGCTTTATAGTGCTTTTCCCCGAAGATGTTTCAACCCATATGAAAAACGGTCCGGGCTGGGTCTGTATCGAGGGCGCGGCACAGGGCGGCGTATCATAATAGCATTCGGGATTGATGTATTCCGGTACGGTAAAGCGTATGGTGTTTCCGTCCGAAGAAGATGCCGGAATTCTCACCTCCCAGATAGCGTCCATATCCGCGTCCTGGAAGGAGACGGTGTTGTTTTCGGCAGAGAAACCGCTGCCACTTACCGTCACTATGGTCCCTACCGAACCCGAAACGGGATCGATTGAATCGATGACGGGCTGGGAAAAGAGAGCGACGGTACATAAAAAAAATAATAAAAAAGCGAGTGTGTTTTTCATTTTTTTCCTTTTTATATTTTTATTCCGATGTCATTCGTCTGCGATCATTCTATACCGCAGCGGCCCGGAAGTCAAGGAAAAAAGGCGGGCGGCAGTAATTCCCGGTGATATAGCCCACACCGTTACACGCTCAATGTTATTTATTTATCGGTAATATCAATGCAATAGTTCGTAAAGAGGCGCTGCTTGCCCGATTCGACGCTCAACATGATATACAGACCCTTGACGTCCCCGGGAACCGCGACTTCAGTCGACCATTCCGCGGATTTGCCGGCAGGGGTGATCGGCACGGAGGGCCTATTCGGACTTATGTAAAAACCAGAGAGAATACCATCGGCACCGCCGATGTAGATGCTGTGGGTAATGCCCGCCAGCGCAGAGCAAAACACGGTCAATGGGTAGACCGCCACTCTCGTGGAGTTTACCGGCAAGCCCATCAGTCGCACGGATTGTTCGTTTCCGCCGGATAACATAGACTGTGCGGCCGAAACGCGTATAGTGAGCAATATATATCGCCAGAGTATAAACGACCAGCACCACCACAACCAGGAGGGAGATATAAAGCCCCGTTTTTGAAACCGGATCGCTTAATCCCGAAATAAAAATTTGCGGATCCCTCATCCCTTCGAAAAAGACCGCCCCAAGGCAACAGGTAACGAAAAAAAGAGTAGCCGTAATAAATAGGGGGATGAACTTGCGGTTGACGGAAATTTTGGTGGAAATAAAGGAAGCTGAATTTATTTTCATTAACGTAATCGGCCGGGAATACATCCTCGACCGTGATGATCCGTATCCAAGGCCCTTTCGGCTACCCTTGGTTCCCGGCCTTTTTCTTGCCCTTCAGCCAGGGCGGTAGCCGGAACGTCAGCCAGGGCGGTAGAGCAAGTCTGAATTTCCTCCTGTCACGCAACGACATAACG
Organism: Spirochaetales bacterium; assembly: GCA_016930085.1. Classification (NCBI taxonomy): domain Bacteria; kingdom Pseudomonadati; phylum Spirochaetota; class Spirochaetia; order Spirochaetales; species Spirochaetales bacterium. Next base: position 678 of record JAFGHO010000080.1, on the reverse strand, counting down.
ACGCTTTGCAGCACAATGAAGAGATACAGTAAGAGCCCGCTTACTATCGCTTGAAAGTTTGAGTGGACACCCGATGCACGGATCAGTTCGTTGATTATAAGAAGGGTCAGTGTGCCTATTGGTGAGCCAAGCAGGTTCCCCACGCCGCCGTTGAGCAGCGTGCCGCCTATTATATTCGAGGCTATTGCTTTTAATTCGAACAACGCCGCATTTCCGACATTGCCGGCTCCTGTTGTCATGATGAACACAAAGCCCGCGATACCGGCTGTCAATCCGCAAAGCACGTATGAGAAGAATTTCGTTCTCTTTACGTTGATACCGAGCATCATAGCACTCTGCTCGTTGCCGCCAACAGCGTAGACATTGCGCCCGAAACGCGTCCACTTCATAAGGACGGCGAGGAGGACAACAAGGACCACCACAACTATGACGCCTGGTTTGATTTCACACGGGATGAAAACGCCCAGCCTGTTTTCCGTGCCAAGCCAAGGAATCACCATTTTAAAATCCCTCAAGGAAACGAAAGCAGTCATGGTCACGTTGATCGGATTTTTGTGGAGTGTCGTCAGCAGTCCCTTCGCCAAGAACAACCCTGCCAGCGTTATGATAAATGGCTGTATCTCAAGATAGGCAATGAGATATCCCTGCAAGAGACCAAACGCGATACCTATGCCCAGC
>JAFGHO010000079.1 GCA_016930085.1 Spirochaetales bacterium | reverse complement strand
GAGGAAGAGAATCAAAATTCTTTCTCTGTGTGCTTTGAGAGCTTTGTGAGAAATTTCCCTGATTCAAATTTGAATAAGATCTTATGCATAGTAAAAGACGACACATTCACCATGAAGTAAATAATCAAGAGCATCTTCGTTATCATCGCTGGCCGTAATACACAAAGGGAGCCCAGTAAAAGGGTTCCCCGTATATTTCGCTTTTGATAAACTCCCGTTTCATTGCCGTCATCGCCCCGGCGTAACTCATTCCTTTTTCCCGGACGAACCTGTACATGCCCGTCATGAAAATCATGGTGGAGTCGTCCGCCACCTGCCAGAGGGAAACGGAGAGGCCGTTCGCTCCCGCAACCAGGAATGACTGGGTCAGTCCCACGACACCTTCCCCCCCGTACAGCTTCCCCAGTCCCGTCTCGCACGCGGAAAGGTTGATGAAATCGGCTTCGAGTTCGAGTGCGGCGATTTCTTTCATGTTCAGGTACCCGTCCTCGCCTCCTTTTTCCCGCTTGAAAAGGGAAAGCACCACGGCCGAGAGTTCCGGTATTTCGGGAACGACGATGCCGTGGGTCGCGAAATGTATCACCTCGTAGTCTTTCAGGGAACCGTTCTTCGACATCGCCTTTATCCTGGATTCATCGGCGTCTTTTCCGGTAAAGACCGTGCTTTTGGGAATTATCGTCCTGATCGCCTCGACTTCAGCCAATGTCCCGGGCAGGTTGTCGAGGCCGATGCCGAGCCGGTCGTAGGCGCCGCGGGTGCTTTCTCCACCGGTAACGTTCGCGAGTATCTGTTTTTTCAGATACTCGAGCTGCCGTTCGTTTTCGATCATATCGTGCGGATAGGCGGCCTCATCGTAAACGGCGCCGCCGAATGCCAGGAGGGGCTTTTTCTTTTTTCCCCCGGCCCGTTTCCCGATGAGTGCGGATACGGTCAGGGACTGGGTGTAGGTGATATGGTGCTTTTCCGCCATATAACGGCCGTCGGGCATGATGAGGGTTTCAAAAGGAAGGAACGCGAGGACGCCGTCCGGAATGATGAGAAGGGTTTCCCTTCCGCCTATATATTTTTCCAGGGAGGAAAAAAGAAATGTATAGAGTTGCCGTGAAATGAAGTCGAAGGACTTCATGTCGGCCTTTGACGGGAAGGTGTGCGACGCCAGGTGCCGGTAATAGGTGACGATCGTATCAAAGTCATTCGCCTGTGACGCGCTTGATTTCCCGTTACCGGTCTTTCCCTTTATGGTAATGCCCCTGAGTTTGTTGAGCGTCATCGATATTTTTGTTTTATATTTCCGGTTGATCCCGGAAACCATTGTTTCCCTGTTCATTTCAAAACCGGATAATGTCCTGTCCGTGGCGATCATGACGATGATATTGTTCAGGTTGACATTGGCAAAGCTTATGACGGCGGTGTCGTTATCGAGTGATTTCCGGAAACTTTCCATTCCCCCGAATATGAAGGTTTTCTCTTCGAGTCTTTCTCCCATCTGTTCGACAAGATACTTTGCGCGGGAAAGTTCGGCCGTTTCGAATGCCCGCGTGATGTCATCATCACGGATGTAAGCCGATGTCAGCAATTGGTAGGCTGCCATCTGTGAAGCCAGATAATCGCGCCGTATTTCCCCGGCCGCGGTCAATCGCAATTGCTCAATAATATCTATCGATTGCCGGAGATAATCCGATGAGGTTTCGTATTTTTTTAAATGGTAGTACCCCGCCCCGATATTGGTCAAATCCCGTGCCATTCCCTGTTTGATTCCGGCGGATTCATCGATTTCATATGCCTTCGTGCAATATTCTATCGCTTTTTCATATTCTTTACGGTCGCTATAGACGGTTCCGATATTGTTCATATACACCGCCATATCGCCTTTATGTCCCAATTCTTCCGCTATTGCCGCCGCTTTTTTAAAATAGTCAAGCGCTTCATCATGGCGCCCGTTGTCCTGATGAATACGTCCGATGTTGTTCAATTGAATCGCGATCGACGCTTTCCTTTTCAGTTCCCTGTTGATCTCGACGGCCTTCGTGTAATAACCGATCGCCTCATCGTCGCGTCCGAGGGATTTATACGCCGCCCCGATGTTGTTCAATCCGATCGCGATATCGGTTTTTGTCCCGTACTTCTCATAGAGGGTGAGTGCCTTCGAATAATAATCGAGGGCCTTTTCGTACTGTCCCCAGACATGGTAGAGCTCTCCGATATTGTTCAGGGATGTCGCCATATCGGCTTTTGCGCCGCGTTCGGTATCCATCTCAAGCGATTCGCTAAAACAATCAAGCGCCTTGTCGTAGTATCCCCATGCGAGATATACCAGCCCGATATATGTCAATGACACAGAGATATACGATTTGAATCCCGATTTCCTGTTGAGGGCGAGGGCTTTCGTATAATACTCGATCGCCTTTTCGAACTCACCCCGCTGCCGGTACACATTCCCGATAAAGTTCAGCCGAATGACGATATGCGACGTATCGCCGGCCTCCTCGTCGACGGCCAGGGCCTTTTTATAATAGAAAAGCGCCCGTTCGCCGTTTCCGAGGTGGGCGTACATAATACCGATATTGAACAGCGAGTCGGACCACGCGTCCTTTACCCCTTCTTTTTCCCAGAGTTCGGCAGCTTTTTCGAAAAAGGTAATCGCCTCTTCGTAGTTGTGTTCTTTGAAGGCATCGTATCCGAGCGAAAAATAATCGTCGGCTGATTCGGAATAGAGAACGCCCGCTGAAACGAACAGAATGAAAACGGCGATCTGGTTTTTATGCATGGCTTACTCCCCGGCGGTTTCAAATCGGTTCATCCCGGTTTGTGTATAGTATAGCGATTTTCCGGGTAAAAAACAACCGCATTCGACCAGGAGAGGCCGCGGGAGATACTCTCGTTAACATCCGGTGATCACCCCTCCGTAATACTGCGAGACGATAATCACACATACGATAAATCGGATTTATTCGAAATTGTAATATAAGGAATAATCCGATGAATACGGATGGGTACATCCGGAGTCAAAAGCGGTTTGACCAAATCAAGCAGCCGGTTTATAGTAGCCGGGAGGGATTTTCTTCTGGAACGCTATATATATTATATGATCATTCTGATGGTTCTCTCCGAATCCGATTTCCGGCGCCTCGTCTCCGGCGACCCGGAGATGATCGAAGTCATCTATGAAGAGTATCAGAAGGCGATCACGACCTATTTTATCGTCAGGACATTCGGTAACAGGTCGATCGCCGAAGACCTCGTCCATGAGACTTTCTGTTCGATCATGGAGAGCGTTCACCGGCTGAAAAAAAGGGAAACGATTTCTCTCTGGATTTTCACCATTGCAAAACGGACGCTCATCAAATACCAGCGAAAGTTGTTCCGCCGGAGGAAATACATGAATATCATGAAAGAACGGTATGAGGAACATCCGGATGTCGTCGAATCGATCCAGAAAAAACAAAAGCTTTTACTGTTCACCATGGCCCTCGATTCGCTGAAGCCGGAGTACCGGAAGATTTTCGACCTCCGCTATGACGAGCGCCTGCCGGTAAAAGCGATCGCCGCGCGTACGGGCAGAACGGAAAAATCGGTTGAAAATATATTGCGCCGGATAAAAACGAAACTGAAGCAGACGATGATCGCCAGGGGGGAAAGTTTTTTCGCGGAGGAGGTGGAGGAGCATGATGAAGCGTGATATAAAGGAGTGGATCAGACATCTCGATGAGTCTGATTTTTATTCGCTCGTCAAAGATGCAAAAACCGGACTCGATACGGTGGGAAACGAAAAAAGTAGTCTTATTAAGGAAGAGATCAGGTCGTTTTCACCGCGCAGCCGGCCCCCCGTGAAAGGCGCACTTCCCGCCGTTATACTGCGTTTCGGTATCGCCGCTGCGATCGTCATCGGTCTCGCCGGATTCCTTTTTTTCATGATAAACGGCATGAGTGGGCTCCGGGCCGTTCCCGTCATTACGAGCGGCCGTATCGAAGTGTCAAAAGACGATATCGGTCTTGAAATGGCCGAAGGCGCCCCCTTTCGGGAGGGTGAATCGATCGCGACGGGCGCTTCCTCTTCCTGTACCTTTACCGCAGGCGGCACCCTCGTGAAAATGAATCAGCATACGCGTATAAGGCTTGCCGAATTATCGAAAAAGGAGGTCCGTATCGGGCTCGAATACGGGGAAATACAGCTTGATACAGGCGGCCCCGGCGAGGCCATCACGATCGGTGTTCCGACATTCGGGGTAATCGCCCGGTTTGCCGGTATCGCGCTGGTCCGATACGGGAACGATTCGGCGTATATCGCGCTGTATGAAGGCCGGGTGGAGATACGGACGGATACGGCGGGAGAAAAGCAGCGGCATATTCAGCTCGAAGCGGGGGAGGATGTTCTTTTTACGGAAGGGGCAGACCCGGTTCGGGGCAGGTTATCCGGCAGTACCGGTCTTCTCCTTGAAACGTTTTCCGTAATGGCGGACATTCCCGTGTCCGCCGGAGGCGCCGGACTTCGTATCGATACCGGAGAAACCGGTGTCGGTCTTTTTATCGACGATGTATTTATTCAGCTGTTCGACGATTCGATCGTCCTTTCACTCTCTCCTGGCGAACACAGCGTCCGGCTCGAAAAGGAAGGATACGTCCCATATAAGGAGATCGTAGCCCTTGATGCGATGAGGACAAAGACGATAAAGCCGGGATTAATGGAAAGCGATCCGGGGCATGATGGTAATGAAACGGGTTCTAAAAAAAGAAAATTCGGCGACGTCGAGACAGTCTATGCCCCCGGGAGTACCGGAACTTCAAAAAATACGGCGGTATTGGGGTTTGCCGCTTCATCCGGCCGCATCATTGCTGTGTGCGGCGACAGGCTGGTTTGTTTCGACGGCAACGGGGATGTTGCGTGGGAGAGGATTTTCGAGAGGAAGGAAAGAATCGTTTTCGAATCGACGGGACGTATCTACCGTGGAAACCTCTATATACCGACCTACTACAAGCTTCTTGTCGTCGATATCGCTTCCGGCAGCTATCGGGAAAGTGAGGCCCCCGGCATCATAGGCGACGGGATCGGAATGGGCGCAAAAGGCGGCCTTCTCTATATGCCGTATCCGGACGGGATGTACGTCTTTGATATGAACGCCGGTACCGCATCCCCCGAAGCCCTCTTCGTGTTCCAGAACCCGTTGACGCCGCTTTTGACTGAAAAGGGTATCTGTCTTTCGTCATTTATCGCCCCCGAGATCGCCCTGTTCTCATATAGCGGCGAACCAATACGCCGGGGGAAGCTTCCGGCGCCCTGCGTCTGTCCACCGGTCGAAGCGGCGGGGTATATAATCGCCGGGGATAACGGCGGGACGGTCACAAAATCGACATCGGACCTCGAGAAAACCGCCGATGTACAACTGGAAACGGGGATTGCCTCATTGGCCGTATGGCGGGACGAGTATATATACGCGGTGACCGTCAATGGAAAGCTGTACCGTATCCGTTTCAACGGCATGACCGAAGCCGGTAAAATAACGATTGACAAAATCCCGGATCCCGGTATATACTTGTACAAAAGACCTGTGCTTATTGAAAATGATATTCTTATTGGAACGGATGGGGGCGAAATCGCGGTTGTCGATTGCGTGGACATGACGGTCCGCGGAATGAAGAAAATCTCCGGCGACCCCGCAAGCTGTCCGGTATTCCTTTGGGATGATTACTGTTACACGGGAACAAAAAACGGAACGATTTTCCGTATTGAATATAAATGATAAAAAATGAAAAGAAAATTCGTGTTTTGCATCGCCGCGTTTCTGACGGCGCAGATGGTGTGCGCCGCCTTCGACTGCAAGCGTATCGCGGTCGTTCCGTTTATCAATAACGGGGAACTCGAATACGAGAAACTCGGCGATTACATCCCATCCTATCTCATCATGCTGCTGAAAGACCGGGAGGATTACCATGTAAATCAGCTGCAGGATGTCAAACAGGCAATGGCGCGAAAAGGGTACCGCCGTGAAGATTTGAAAAACATGCAGGTGCTCAAGGCAATCGCGGACGAGTTGAAATCGGACTATATTATCGGCGGGTTTCTCAATGAAGAGGGAAATCTGGTATATGTTACCCCGATGATTTACAGGATTGACGAATCCGGGATGAATATGGACAGCAGGGTGATCGGGATGGATTTCGACGGTACCGACCTCTTTGCCGTCAACGGGGCGTTCGAAAAGCTGGTTTCTTTTATTGAAGAGATTCTGGGTATCATTATCGATCCCGGATTTCTCACCGTCATGACCGATGCGGCATGCACCCTGTCTGTCGACGGATACGATTGCGGAAACACGCCGATCCAGATCCCCCTTGGCGAAGGCGGGCACCGGATGACGGTGACCCATTCATCGGCGGACGGAGAAGAGACGGTATATGCGGAAACCTTCCGGATCGGAAAGGGCGAGCATCTCCTAAGGGATGTCCGCGTTTTCCGCAGGCTTTGCGTGAACGCGGAAGAAAAGTGCACCGTATTCATCAACGGCGAAGAGCGCGGCCCTACGCCTTTTGAGACGGATCTCTATGCGGGAAGGGACTATCAGTTGAAGCTCCTCTATTATCATGATGACGGGAGGATCATTCAAGTATCCAATAAGATTATTTCCACGCGGGATGAACTGCCTCCGTATTATTTCACATCAAGGGCCTCGGTAACGATCGAATGCCCCCCGCCGTTCGAGGCGGACGCGGGTACCGGAGAAAGCATCGGGCTTCCTGCGACGATCGACGATCTTGTGCCGGGAAGCCGCCGTATCAGGGTGCTGCTGGCGGACGCAACCGGGTCCCGCCGATGGGTTTTTTACGACAGACGAATCGATCTCGCCCCTTTTCAATCCCTGACGCTCGACCCCGGAGACTTCGGTTACCGCCGCAACCTCATGCTCGCCCTTATCCCTTCCGCGGCGCAGTTCCATAACAGGGAACCGGTAAAAGGGTGGATCGTATTAGCGGGAATTCTCGCCGCGGGAACCGCCATAGGACTCACCGCCCGGCAGTGGGCTTACTGGGGCGGCGAGTACGACGGGCTGTGGGACGCGCGCATAAATCCCCCGGAAGGGTGGGTGGGGGCTATTACCGAAGCTGAAAAACAACGGGACATGTATTGCCTCCTTTTTGCAGGGGCGTGCGTTCTGTTCGGCGGGATCTATGTGTATTCGGCGGTCGACGGTGTTGTCACGATGAACGGGATGGACGGTCTCATCCATTCGGCCGATTAAAAAAACCTGAATGTCGAGAGTGGTTTTGCTTCCGCGGGCTATATAGAAGTAACACTATCAACATCAACTGGAGGTTTATATGAAAATGTTATGTAAAAAAAACAACATCTTTGCGTGCCTTGCATCCGTCCCGTGCGCGGTGATAACGGTGGTTTTATTCATTTTTCTCCTCAATTCCTGCAATGATATCACCGATTTTTTTGCACCGGAGCAAGGACCGGGAAATGCGACCATAAAGATCGACAATGGAGGAGGTCCCGCGGCCGACACATATGAAATAGTGCTGGACGGGGAAGGCAAGGGGACAGAAGAACGGGCAACGGGTGAATCCGAGGAAACATTCGAGGGGCTTGCTTCCGGTTACTGGACCGTAACGATCACCGCCTACAATGATGAAGAAAAGATCGTCGGCAGCGCAGAGGTGGGGTTCGAGGTCGATGCGGGCAAGACCGTCATCATTACGGTGATCGTGATTGTTGTCAGGGACGAACCATTACCGGTCACGGTTACCGTCAATCACACCATAGGCTGCGATAGCGGCGGATGCCCTGAATCATATGTTGTCAAGGGCCAAAGTGGGAGTTCTTTTCCTATCGAAACAATCGCTTCGTATATGGAAGGGGGGATTTCATGCCCTTCCGAATGCCCCATGCATTATTTCACGAAATGGAGCGCAATCGGAGGTGTCACGGTCGCGAATACCGGATCCGCAAGCACGACATTTTACATCACCGGCAGTCCGGGAACCTATGCAACGATAACGGCGAATTACAGAAAAATGGTCACGTACCGGACGAGTTTCACGAATCCCGCAGGACAATTTATATTCGAAGTTCCCGCCGAATTTAAAAGCATCGAATCGTCTTCCGTGACAGTCATCGGCGGGGGGGGCGGCGGTGACGGCGGATATGGAACATATACAAGCGGCTACAGCGCCGGATCGTGTTACGGCGGGGGCGGCGGCGCGGGTGAGGTCGTCACTTCGACGGCGCTGCTGCAATCGGGTGTTACCTACCAGGTGCGCATCGGGGCCGGCGGCAGCGGCGGTCCGGGCAATTGCACGGGATGCGGATACGAGCCTTCTTACGCAGGAGACGGGAGTTCGTCGAGTTTCAGCGGAGGGGCGAATGATCTTTCCGCTGCAGGGGGTAGTGGTGCAAGGAACGCTTCAGGGGGCTCCGGATATCCGCCCGGAACGAACGGGGGGTGCTGTACGATATATTTCGGACAGCCGACGCCCCCTTGTGCCAATAATCCCCCGGTGGGAAGGGGAGGAAACAACAGCTCCGGATACGGCAGAGGCGGCGACGGTTCTACCGGCGAATCAGTCGGCGGCCAGAACGGCCAGAGCGGCGCCGTCATTGTTGAAGTGACCGGTGAGGTTTCGGATTAATTAATGGCAATATAAGAAAAACGGCCGTCCGGGAAATATATCGGACGGCCGTTTTTTTTCTTTGACCGCGATTCCCATGGCATATTCGATAAGGCACCATATCTCTGCGGATCCGACTTTACCGGAATGGTTTGCGTTCGGCTGCTTGAAGAAGGACGCGGCGCAGCAGATACGGTTGATTCCCCTTGACACCGACCTCCGTCCCCGTTACTATCGGTATACACCAATAAACGAACAGGACAGGTCATGAAAGAAACAGCTTTGGAAACGATAAAAGAGCGAACTATCGATTTTACCGCCATGAAGGACAGGGAAGTGGTCCTCTGCGGGATGATCCAGAATATCCGGGTGCTTTCCTGGGGCGCGTTTCTCATTCTGAGAACCCCGGAGTACACGATCCAGACGATCCTGGACAATTCGACGATCAATATCCCGCCGGACAGGATTCCGGTCGAATCAGCGGTACGGATACGGGGTATCGTCAGGGACGCGAAAATCAAGGATACGGCGTTGTGGCCGAGGGATGCCGAGATACACGCGACCGAGATCACCCTGATTTCCACCCCGGCGGTCTCATCGCTTCCCGTCGACACGACGAAGAAGGAACTGAACGTCCACCTCGACAAGAAGTTCGACTACCGTCCCCTCACCCTCCGCCACCCGAGGGAGCGGGCGGTGTTCCGGGTCGCGGCCGCGATCTGCAACGAGTTCGGCGATTACCTTGCCTCGATCGGGTTTACCCGTATCTGTTCGCCCAAAATCGTGTACTCGGGCGCCGAGGGCGGGGCGAATATATTCGGTCTCGACTATTTCGGGCGCGAGGCGTATCTCACGCAGTCGCCCCAGTTTTACAAACAGATGATGGTCGGGGTATACGGCCGCGTGTTCGAAACCGGGCCGGTGTTCCGTGCGGAAAAGCACGATACCTCGCGCCACCTGAACGAATATATCTCGCTCGATTTCGAGATGGGATTCATCGATGGTTTCATGGACCTTATCAGGGTCGAGGCGCACGCCCTGAACGCGATATTCGGCCGGCTCGAACGGGATTGCGGCAACGAGATCGAACTCCTCGGCATCAGGCTTCCGAAAATAGAGCGGATCGTCACCGTCGAGTTCGACGAAGTGCACGAGATCGTCCTGAAGGAATCCGGCAAGGACTACAGGTCCGAACCCGACCTCGCGCCGGAAGAGGAAAAACTCCTTTCCGAATACGCGGTGAGGGAATGGAACACGGAGTTCGTCTTCGTCACCCGTTATCCCTCTTCGAAACGGCCGTTCTATACCATGGACGATCCCGACGATCCCGAAAAGACATGCTCCTTCGACCTCGTTTTCAGGAACATGGAGATCACGACGGGGGGGCAAAGGCTTCACCGCTACGAGGACTATGAGGCGAAGATGAAGCGGCTGGGGATGAATGTCGACATGTTCGGGAGTTACCTCCAGGCGTTCCGGTTCGGGATGCCACCGCACGGGGGACTGGGACTCGGCCTCGAGCGGCTGACCGCGCAGCTTTGCGGGCTTTCAAACATAAAGGAAGCGAGTCTCTTCCCGCGGGACATCAACAGGCTCGAACCGTAGATTCGCCGTTGTCAATATCCGAAACACATTACCCGCCTCACACACTTGCAGGCGATCCTGCACCGGACGCCGTTTTTCCGTTCATTGAACGGCGTTGAGGAACGCGGCGTCGTCTTCAGGCAGGCTGGTATTAATGTTGATGCGGGAGCCGAGTTCGAAACCGGCCTGCGTGGTGAGGCGGGGACGGATCTGGAGATACCAGTGCAGCTGGGGTTCGTCCGTCTCGAAACGGACGGAGGAGTGGATGATGAAATTGTAGTCGAGGTCCCCGAAGGCGCGGAATAGCCGTCCCAGGATGTTCGAAAGGGCCTCCGTGAGTTTTTGTTTATGCGGCGTGTCGACCTCACTGAAGGACGCCTGATGCCGCCGGGGGATGATCCAGACCTCGCAGGGAACCTCGGCCGCGAAAGGGACAAAGGCCAGAAAGAGATCGTTCGAATACACGACCCGCCGGCCGTCTTCCTCCTCGAAGCGTATCACGTCGCAAAACACGCACCGGTTCCACTCGTCGAAATACCGCTGGGCCTCCTCATTGCGGAAGCGGATCCCGTTCGGCACGACACCGGTCGCGATAATCTGTGAATGGGGATGAACGAGCGAGGCCCCCGCCTTTTCCCCGTGGTTCCTGAAAATAAGGACCATCATGTTGCGTTCGTCATCCAGAAGTTCGCAGTACCTTTGGTGGTAGGTTTCGATGACGAGCGAGAGTTCACGGTGCGGCATCATGGCGAGTTCCCCGTTGTGATACGGGCTTTCGACGATCACCTCGTGCCTGCCGTAGCCGGGCATGTGGAGATAAATCCCGTGCACCGAACGTTTGCTCGAGAGTTCGGGAACCAGGGCGGGGTATTTGTTGGGGATCACGCGCGTCTGAAATCCGAATTCGTTTTTCGCAGGGACCTCCAGAATTATCTCTCCGAGCCTTTCCTCGTTCCCCGCACAGAACGGGCAGTGTTTGTCGTGGGGGGGGATCGGAGACGGTCTTCCGCCTTCCGCCTTTTCAGCGAAATCGCGGGGACGCTTTCCCCTTGCGGTCGAGAAGATGACCCATTCCCTGGTTACCTTGTTCTGACGGATTTCATGCATATGGTGCAAAGCATAGCAGAAACGGGAGGGGTTGGGCAAGGGGGATATCAAACCGTCTCGATGATTACGGTGCTTGTCACTTCTATCAGGAATAAACGAAATAATTTGACAGTAACGGGCTGCCGGATTACAATTTAAAATGAAGCAAGTTCCGGTTCGAAAAAATGCTTTTTAAACGGTTAAACCTGAAGCGAGAATGAAGGTTCAAATGAGGAAACAGAATAATATAATAATCGCTGAGATACATCAATTAACCGAAATGATTAAAAAAAATCCTTCTGATAGTAATTTATATATTGACCGAGCAATGCTTTATTATAACCTAAATTGAGTGATTCTCTTTAATCAGCCGCAACAGAGCATTCCAACCAACTATCAGACGACAAATCGTCGTGAATTATACCAGT
>JAFGHO010000078.1 GCA_016930085.1 Spirochaetales bacterium | reverse complement strand
CGTCAGGGCAGTGGTTTGCCTGCGGCTTCCTTCAGATTCCACCTCACGATGGACACCCTTGCCGTCCGGCTAACAGTTCCCCCTGCCTGCCGGGCGCACCAAAAAAAGGGAGCCGTTTTTAAACAGCCCCCCTTTAATATACAATCGCTTCGCTTTCGATACTATTTCACAAACTCGAGTACGCCGTATCCGGCGGTCGATTGCCAGGAATCATTGGTCAGGTCATTCCATTTGGAAATATTGTCCCGCTTTCCGCTTCCCTGGTCGTCATTAATCTGCAGATCGAATCCTATGGTCGTCCCCGCTTCGGGAATCAGTGCCCTGAAGGGGATAATCATTTCGACCGCGTATCCGCCGTCAATGATTCTGGCGGCACTCTGAAACCCCTTGACGCTTCCCGTCGAGCCGAAAGACGCGAGATTTTCATAATTGACCCTGAACTGCCCGTCATCTTTCTCGTAGGACGGCGTCTTTTTATTGTTCTCGTCGATAAAGACTTCAACGCTGTCCTGCATGTAAACGAGATCGTTTGACACGCTGAGGACTTGATCATTCACCTCTATATAAACACTGACCGCTTCATCGTTCCATAACGCCCATGCGTTGCCGGTCGCGCCTTTATACGCAAACTCCTCACCGCCGATCCCGCTGATGAACTCTTTAATAGGCATCGGGGGACCCTTGTATAGATCATCCTTTTTTGCGTCTAAAACCGGTGTCCCGTAATAGGCTTTTCCTATTTTGGGTGTTTTGACGAGATTGAGGACGCCCCAATAGCCGGGATTCGTGCTGTTGACGGTTTCCTGGTCATTCCATTTAATATATGCTTTCTCGCCGTCTTTTACCAGGACATCGAATCCGACAGCGATGTCCTTGGCGCCTTCGATCTTGTTGAAAGGAATACGCGCTTCGAATACGTAACCTCCCTTTTTCTTTAAAACCGCCGCGTCTTTGGAGTTTTTGAATCCTTTGTCCAGAACGAAATCAATCGTTCTGTCGTCACTGTCCATGGTCTGAGATCTTTTATTGTTCTCATTGATAAAGAATGTTATCGCATCATTCTGAAGCGGCGTCGTGTCGGCGACATCGAGAAGGATATACAGATACGCTTTATCCCACTGAGCCTTGACTGAAAAACTCAGCCCGGTCGTAATGGGAATATTCGGGAAAAACTCCGGATACTGCCAGCTTGAATCCTCTTTACCGTCGACGACCGCGCTTCCCTCGGCCGCCTTTGCCATATTGATTCTCGGAGTGAGTTTCGAAGGATCCACCAGCCCCCAATAAAAGGGCTTGGCCTTCAGATTGACATCGAACGGCAGCGGCCAGTCTTCCCGTTCGACAAAGTGATACTTGAGCCATGTGGAATCATCCGCCAATCCCCAGAAACTCACACTGGTGACATTTTTATCGTACTTTTTATACAGACTGAAGACGTCTTTCAACCGATGCCCCTGTTCGTTGAGGATCTCCTTGCCGATCGACGTATATTTATCCTTCCTGTTGTCATACACACTCACATCGAGTTCGGTGATATGAATCTCGAGTCCCGCATCCGAAAAATCCTTCAACGCCTTGTCGATCTCGGCCATGTAGGGGGCGGTCAGCGTTATATGCATCTGCATTCCCACGCCGTCGACAGGGACGCCCTTCGACTGTAACCGTTTGATGAGGGCAAGAAGGTATTGCCGCTTTTCATAGATGGTACACCCCCATTCATTGAGGATGAGTTTCGCATCGGGATCGGCTTCTTTTGCGTAACGGAACGCGAGTTCGACATATTCTTCGCCGAGAATATCATACCACTTGTTTCTGTGCATGCCGTCAGGCTTTCCCTGATCGATCGGTTCATTGACGACATCCCAGGCGTAAATCTTTCCTTTATAACGCTGCATTATTTCGGTTATATGGTCTTTCATACGCTTCCGTAATGTCTCTTTCGAAGCTTTTTTACCATTTTCGACGAAAAACCATTCGGGGCACTGGTTATACCAGATCAGCGTATGGCCGCGTACGCCGAGATTATGTTCCCGGGCAAAAGCGACGATCTCATCGGCAGGACGAAAATTATATTTATCCTCCTGGGGATGAATGATAATCGGCTTCATGACATTTTCCGGAGTAATGCTGCTAAAATGTTTTAACAACAACTCGGCATGTCCATCGAATTTCAGTGCCGAGGGTTCGACCGCAGCCCCGATCAGAAAATTATCCTTGAAAAACTCCTTTAAACCGATTATATCCTGTTCGATTTCCTTTTTTTGTATCGTTACTTCTTCTTTTACCGGCTGTGTTGTCTCTGTCTCCACTGTTGCCTTCTGCGGCGCCACGCAGGAAAAAGCAAGCGAGAGAATAAGAAACACCGGAAATACGCGAGCTTTCATATATACTCCTTTCATTAATTGATTAATGAGCATAAAATATATATAATTCAGAAGCAGGATTATGTCCATGGTATTTTATAAGTTATTTATTGGAATTCGACGGCAAATACGAGAATACAATACCAATGCCGCAGCTATAGAAAAGGCATTGTCGATCAAAACAAGGCGACATTGCATTATTATGGCTTATATTATGGTCTTTTATGGATAGTTGTGTTAGGATGATAGTCCCCTGCAGACGGTGTTCCCGGCTGTTTTCACACGATCATATCCGGGAAGCACTTCCTGCCGGAATAACGACCGGCACGAGAAAAGAGGTATCGTGATGCTTTCGGAGAGAATCAAAAATCTTATACCCTATGTTCCCGGCGAGCAGCCTCAGGACAGGCAGTATATCAAACTCAACACCAACGAAAATCCTTACCCGCCGTGTCCCGGCGTCAAAAGCTTTCTCGAAAGCTTCGATTATTCGAACCTGCGGCTATATCCCGACCCGCTCGCCGAGAGGGTCAGGGAAAAAATTGCCGGCTACTATCATGTCGAAAAAGAAAATGTCTTTGTCGGAAACGGCTCGGACGAGGTGCTTTCGTTTGCCTTTTATGCCTTTTTCGACAGTGCGCGGGGGCCGCTTCTTTTTCCCGAGTTTACCTACAGTTTTTATCCCGTCTATTGTAATTTTTACCGCATCGATTATAACGGTATCGGGCTCAATGATGATTTTTCAATCGACATCGAACGATTTCTCAGTCAACGCCCATCCTGTGGACTCATCTTCCCCAATCCGAATGCCCCGACCGGGATTTTTCTGGATCTGCAGTCGGTGAATGACCTTCTCCGCGGCTATCCCCGCGACAATGTCGTCATTATCGATGAAGCATATATCGATTTCGGCGGGCAATCCGCGGTGAACCTCATATCGGAATACAAAAATCTTCTTGTAACGGGAACATTCTCAAAAAGCAGATCCTTAGCCGGATTACGATTCGGCTTTGCCGTCGGCTCTCCCGGGCTTATTCGGGCACTCTTTACGGTAAAGGATTCCTTCAATTCATACCCGGTCGATTATCTCGCACAGCGGATAAGTGAAATCGCCATCGAAGAGGATGCATATTATAAAAAAACCACGGCTTCGATCATTTCGACGCGGGATCTCCTCGTTCATGCGTTAACCGAAGCGGGCTGGCATGTGCTGCCGTCCAGGGCAAACTTCATCTTTACCGGAAAAAAGGGAATTTCCGGAGAATCGGTATACCGGACATTAAAACAGGAGGGGATTTTAGTCCGTTATTTCAATATACCGGGAATCGACGGCTTTGTGAGAATAACGATCGGTACCGATCCGCAGATCGGGCGGCTTCTTGATGAAATAAAACGATTATTTTGATTCGATTTTGACGCAATCCGGGGCAAGGCGCTTGATAAAGCCGAGACTTATCTCCTGCCATTCCATTTCCCTGCTGATTTGAAAAATGATCGTGTATCGTTTATCGGAAGAAACCTGTAAAATACTCATCACCCACTTGAGAAAACACCGTATTCCGCTCGAATTGATAAAATCGAGCTCCCTGACATCGCAGACGATAATTCGAAAACCGCTTGTCACAACGGCTGAATGAATTCGCGTAAAATACGGATTCAATTTGCTGTCCGGCAGAATCATATCGATGGCGCCCCTGAAACGAATATTTATCGAGTTTTCACTATCATTAATATCCACTTCGAGCCCCTGCCATTTCAGGTTTTCTATCCCCAGACTGTTCATCGGCATCATAGTATCCGAATGACGGCCGGCTTGCAAGCCTTTTTTACGGCGATCGGAACCGTCGCGCGGCATTATGTCCCGGCTCCGGAGCCGGACAGCGTACCGGCAAGACCTTCAAGGTCTTCAATGACGATGCGCTCCGGGAACGCATCTCGGGTACCGCATGCAGCGCATTTATAACCGGGTCCGATATCATATTGCCTGAAAAACCACGGACCGGAACCGGTATCGGATGTTAGGCGAATGCCATCTTTCATGATACCGATCGTAAATGACGAAAGGGAACATGCCATCCCCTTTCCTATGGCCTTGATATAGCTTTCTTTCAGCGTCCAGAGTTCAAAAAAATACGACAATTGTCGTACCGGATCTTTTTCCAGTATCGCCAGGTATTCTTCAGGGGAAAAAAACCGTTTCGCGATAGTCAGGCTGACCGGATGTATCCGCTCGACATCGACACCAACCGGCCCGCACCCGACAATACAAACGACCCATTCCCCCGCATGCGAAAGGTTGAAATGGAAATTGCCGCAGCCGCGTAAAAAAGGTTTTCCGTATGTATTCGTTTCAAAATCGATAGAATCGTTTACGACATTGAATTTCCTGCAAATAACGGCACGGATCAGGATTTCGGCGATAAGGGCCCTTTCGGCATCCTCTTTGCGTCTGAAACGGAGTATCCTTTCTCGACGACGCGTACTGATGCCGCTAAGCATATATTCATAGAGATCCGGCTTAACCGGTTTTTCTCTTCTGACTCCATATAGTTCACACATCGATTCATTCACGACAGACACGGCGTGCCATTATACGTGCCGAAACGTTTTTTTTCAAGCCGTAGAGACCGAATAAGCAGGGACGGAGGTCCGCCGGGGACTATATCCGGCCGGTCTTTTTTTTTACCGAAGGTGGGGCCGTTTTTACACAATAACCTTGCACCGGACGGCAGAAACTGTCAGGACATGTGTTTTATGAACGGCTACACTTATGATAGAATGACAAAAGGAGAGGAAATATGGAATGGATCGAGAGAATGAATACGGCCCTGAAGTATATCGAGGACAACCTCCTTCAGGAGCCCGATACCGCCCGGGTGGCCTATGAGGCCAATTCGTCGGAATTCCATTTCCAGCGGATGTTCCGGATGCTGACGGGCTACAGCGTGGCGGAGTATGTACGAAACCGCAGGCTTTCGCTCGCGGCCCAGGACATTCTCACCGGCCGGGAGAAAGTGATCGACATCGCTTTCAAATACGGATATGAATCTCCCGAATCCTTTTCACGTGCGTTCTCACGTCTTCACGGGGTGTCGCCGCGGGATACCCGCAAGGAGAACGCCAAACTAAAACTCTTCTCTCCCCTGTCGTTCCATCTTTCAATAAAAGGAGACGTATGTATGGACTACAGGATCAAAACAATGAAAAGCTTTTACCTGACGGGTAAAAGCACGAAGGTAACGAGCGAGGGCGGGCGGAACTTTAAAATCATCCCCGACTTCTGGAAACAAAGCGAGGCAGACGGCACTATAAAGAAGATCGAAGCCCTGAAAAATAGGCAAAAAAAGGGAGTGATCGGCAATGCGATGGCCGCCGTAATGTGGTACAAGGATACCGACACGGAGGACGACTGGTCCTACCTTATCGGCGTCGAAACCGACGGCGACCGGGGAGAAATGGAAACCGTCAAGATCCCGGCACGCACATGGGCGATATTCGAATCGGTGGGTCCCATGCCCGACGCGATCCAGGATGTGTGGAAGCGTATTTTCAGCGAATGGTTTCCTTCCTCCAATTACGAGCACGACAAGGCTCCGGAACTCGAAATATACCCGCCCTGCGGTGAAAACGGCGACGATTATTACTGCGAAGTATGGATTCCCGTCGTCAGGAAAAAATAACAGCAGGCACTACGGATGTGCCGGGTGTTGGCAGGTTAGTTATACTATTGTCCGCTTTTTGTTTGTTAGTACTTACGGCCGGATGGATGCATCGAGCTTCCACCCGGCCGCGGATGTTATCCGGGTATATGGTTTTACTTTCGCTATATGTAGCTGCCGGTTGTCTGTATTTATTCAAGCGCCGGTCTTCTTCCTTCATCCCGGATAGATGAACAAGATGTACGACTATGTTTTCAAATCCGCCGCTTCCCGGTGTCATGGCTGCCTTTGAATTATCAGGTAACGGCAAGTCTTTTCCCTGTCGCCGCTCTTTTGTTTTTTGATTCTACCTTTTTCCCTCCGCCCTGTCAAGGTAACATTCATCTTATAAAATGATATATTTCCCCCTGGGGTTCCCAGAATTCTTTATCCTCAATATCAACACCCAGTTTATTACAATAATCAATCAATATCTTCTTGTTGAATTTACTTTTAATTAATATATTCTTATACAGATTTTCATCTTCAAAATCCTGTACCGGACCCTTGCTGTAAAATTTCCATCGATTCCCATCCTTCATCGAATAGATAGTCCTTTCTTTCCCATCTTTTGTAAAATAATCAAAAAAATAACAAGGATATTTAACTTCATCAGCTAATTTTATATAAATACTTTCAACATATTTTCTTGTGCTTATGCAATAGATAAGCGAATGGTATGCTTCTCCAGTAGAATCAAGATATACTATATTATTTTTGCGGTTTAAAAAAACATATGATTTATATTCTGTAATTTTATGGAAATTAGTGACTAATTCAAAATTAATTTCATTTTCTGTAGTCATTTTTATTTCTTTCTTAAATGCTTCTTTTAATTCAATTTTTATATATTCTATTATATTTTCTATTTTATTGTCAAAAAATACTACAAATGCTATTTTTTTATTGAGTAATTCCATTTTTTATTTCCTTCGTAAAGCGAGCAGGTTATTTCCGAATATAAAAACGAAGACCTTTGCCATGATAAAATTGAGGGGCGGATGATTATCTTCAGCGCATATATTGATGATTTCGCCAAAGGAATGATTCATCACCGCATATGTATGGGATTCATCGAACCATATACTTTCATGATCGATCCCGATAATGAAGAACAGTGATGCGAAGATAAACAGACATACCCAGGCAACATAAAACCGAAAATCCTTACTCGAAAACATATGCTTTATCAATCCTGTATACCCTCCGTTCTTCACTCAGGATATTTTCCGGTACCCGTATGATAAGTGTATTGACAGTAAAGCAGATCACGGGCTTTTTTGGAAGCCTTTCAGTCATTTATAGAGAGTACCTGATACTGAATGCCCTATCCTCCAAAAAATATAGCCGGATCGTATTACGTAAGGGCCCGCGTCATACAACACTACCGAATTAATGTAAAAGCACATGCGTTATAATGAAGAAATAAAAACGTTCTCAGCAAATGTTCCCCTATCCCTTGACAAATAAAGATAATTCCAATAAAACATAGACATACAGGTAATCTTTAACATAGTTGACAAAACCTTTTAAAAGCATCAGGTATTTGCCGGCATGTCACATCGATTGCCTGTATTATAACAAAAGATTAACCGAAAGGAGCATGTCATGAAAAAAACCATCTTGACGATTTTCGCTTTATTGTTTCTCTCCACACCGCTTTTCCTCGCGGCTCAGGAATCGGTTGTATCGGAGAACGCTGTCACGGAGGATTATTGCCATGTTTATTTTTATCCGCATCTCTTGAACAGTGAAGACCGTCTTCAGGACGGGCCCGTATCATATGGAACACCCATACGTATAGAAGGAAGTACCTTTTTGATCTGGGTCGATCTCGAACCGGAGATGCGTTTTGTCCACAGGACCCTCTACCTGTTGCTGTCAAAAGAGGGTGGTGTACGGATCGTCAAAGGCGAATGGTGGCCGGTATTGAACGGCAAACAGATCCTGTATGGAGAAGAATCCGCTTACGCCGTGCTTTCA
The DNA here is from genome assembly GCA_016930085.1 of Spirochaetales bacterium. Classification (NCBI taxonomy): domain Bacteria; kingdom Pseudomonadati; phylum Spirochaetota; class Spirochaetia; order Spirochaetales; species Spirochaetales bacterium. The sequence continues at coordinate 1,840 of JAFGHO010000078.1, read as the reverse complement.
CCTATTAACACCGCCGGCGCCGGTCAGGATAATATCGGTATTTTCATCTACCCGCAAGAACTATATCCCTATGATCGTCTTGTGGACGGGCCTTCGGGTACGCGATTTAAAATCGTCGACAATACCCTCCTGATATGGGTAGACATGCTTCCCCGGGCTTTCTTTACCCACCCGACCGCCTATATTTTGATATCAAAGGAATACACCAGAGTGGAAAAAGGAGGCTGGTGGCCGGAATTGAACGGAAGAAGAATCCTTTTCGGTGACCTCAACAAAACCGGTATTATATCGCCGTTTGTTTTACGGGCGCAGCATATCGACAATAAATAGCTTTGGCACGGCTCACGAATGGTTCACTACCGGAAACCATTCGTGAGCCGCCGCAATGAAGGCAGCGTTTGATCTTCAACAAAGCGCAACGCTGCTTTACAGCATGGAATCAATTGTTTTTTTTGTGTTATCCCCTTTATTTGCGCAGTAATCCGCTTGCCCCGAATAAAAACTTTTACTACCTTTTAATCATATAAAAATGGGAAGGAGTCATATCATGTCCAGCACCGTTATTTTCCTGCTTTTTATCGCCGTGGCTGCACCCCTCTTTCTTTTTATTTTCTCACGAATCTATAAACGGTCCATTGTCTTCGCTATTATCTCCGTTGTCTTTATCATCGCCATTCTTACCGCTCTGGTCGCGTATCTTAGCGGCGAGTGGGGATTGATGCACCTTATATGGGGTGTCCCACTCGTCCTCGTTTCGATGTTTGCCTGTTTCGCCCTTATCAACCGTATCATCAGCAAACCGATCAAGGCGACAGTGGCATTCTTGAATCGATGGCGCGTGGAAAACTCGAAAGGGTCGCAGAAACGAGGTACCTGGAGAAAAAAGACGAAGTTGGCGCCCTCCTGACCGCCCTTGATAAAACAGTCATCAAACTCTCGGAAATCGTCGACAGCATAAATGCCGTCACCGAAAGTCTGATATCGGGAAGCGAGCAGATGAGCGGGTCAGCCCGTGAACTCTCAATAGGCGCAAACGAACAAGTGTCCGCGGTTGAGGAGGTCTCCTCGACACTCGAACAGATTCACTCGAGCGTCAAACATAACAGCGATAACGCGATCGCAACAGAAAAGACGGCGCTCAAGGCGGCCGAAGAAGCCGACACGAGCGGGCAGTCGGTACAGGCGGCGATGAATGCCATGACGGATATCGCGTCCAAAATCCTCGTCATCTCGGAAATAGCCCGTCAGATCAACATGCTGGCATTGAACGCCGCCATCGAGGCAGCGCGCGCCGGTGAACACGGAAAAGGATTCGCCGTTGTCGCTGAGGAAGTGAGAAAACTGGCGGAACGCAGCCGGGCCGCGGCGGATGAGATAGGCGACCTCTCATCAACCACAAAAATCATCGCGGGCAAGACGGGTGAAACATTGACAGGTCTTATTCACGACATAAAAAAGACGGCGGAACTGGTTCAGGAGGTGAGTGCGGCCAGCCTCGAACAGGCGAACGGGATCGAACAGATCGGTAAAGCGGTCGTCCGGCTCGACCAGGTGATACAGAGAAACTCATCGGCGTCCGAAGAATCGGCATCGCTCGCGGAAGAACTCTCAAGCCAGGCGGAGAATCTCGACAACGCAATAAGCTGGTTTCAATTCTCGGAGCGTCATACCGCGATGAAAATCGGTGTGACCCGATAACCGGCGACGGCGGGAATATACCGATACATCCTTTAATAAAAAAGTATACTTTCCAGCAATTCCGGGTGATAGATTTTTTTCCTGATTTTTACAGCCAATTCTGATTGATAAGCATGTATATAATCATAAGAATAACAAATTT
>JAFGHO010000077.1 GCA_016930085.1 Spirochaetales bacterium | reverse complement strand
GGGATTTGTCACCGTCGGGGGATTTGTCGGCGGCGAGGTGGCGGTTCCCCCCGGCGGCTCTTCACCCCAAAGAAGTTCGCCGTGGTCGTAGATGGGGATATAGGCGGTCATACCGGTAAAGGTCTTGCAGTCGTAGTCGGGATTCGTGGTGAGTTCCCGGTACGACCAGTCGTTCGAGGTCGCTCCGTCGATGGGGTGGGTGATGCGGACGATCGCCTCTTTTTCGCAGATGTCCCAGTGTCCGGGATGGATGAGGGTACCCGTCCAGTCGAGGGTGAAATAGTAGACGTCGCCGGACCACTGGGTCAGCCCCTTGAGGGAAGCCCCGTCGTCCCCGGACTGGATTTTCACCTTGACATCGCTTGCAGAATATCCGGCATCGAAGACCTCGGAAAAATCGAGGAAATAGCGCGCCGAAAGCCCGTCCCTCACCGTGGGCGGTGTGGCGGAGCGGTTGTTGACCTGGAAGAGGACGTCGCAGTCCTGCGGACCTTCCCACTGGATGAACCCGCGGACAAAATATTCGTTCAGTTCGCCTTCCGGCGGGATGAAATCTTCCGGCTGCGGCCAGTTCGCGAGGGGCTCGCCGCCGTACATCGAGTACATTTTCGCGAGCGCGCCGACAAAGGCCGCGTTGTAGTCGTCCGTGACCTCGTTTCGCGTATAGTCGGTAATATCGTCGTTATACCCGTCATCCGCGCCCGGTCCGCCGCAGAGGGCGCCGTAGAGGATATGCCGGTGGAATTTCGGTACGTCGAGCATGCTGAGCCAGGAACAATGGGTTGTCCGGTGATGCGGGTGCTGCGGCGAGTTTTCGCCGAATCCGACCACGTAGCTTCCGTTTCTGGGGTTGTCGCCGAGTGCGTAATTGATCTGGCGTTCGGCAAACTCACGGTATGCCTGTTTTTTGGACGCCGTCCCGACGCTGTCGTCGTCCGCCCAGACAAAGGCGAGAAAGGCTGCGGCAGACGCGTAGCGGAGCGATCCCCAGTTGTCGAGCCAGGCAAGCCCGCCCGGGGTGTAATTCAGGCCGCCGTTCGGCATCCACCAGTCGAGGTTGATTTCAACGACCCTGTCGTATTCCGAATCGCCGGTCACCTGGGCCAGTTTGATACATGCCCCGTAGCTGACGTCGTCCCAGCATTGGGTGTGGTGTCCGCCGAGGGTGACGATCGGTGTGTACGATGTCGCCTTGTCCAGGTATTCCTGTTCCCCGGTTTTTATGTACAGCCAGACCGCGGCCCAGGTGAGGTCGTCGTCATAGCTGCCGGACTGATAAAAGTTGGCGAGGGGGAACTTCCCCTGGTAGGTGTCGGCAAAGGTGAACAATTCGCGCGCGTGCTCGAGACATGTCGCCGCATAGGAGGGATTCGTCGGTTCGAAGATGAGCGAGGCGATCGTCAGCGCTGCGGAAACCTGCCCCGCGATGTCCGAACCCGGCGTGGAGGAGTCTACTTTGAACGACGTCCGCTCGGTGAAAATATGGACGACTTCGGGCGGTACCCAGCAGCTGTGGTCGGATTCGCCGTAACCGCAGTCATAGTAGTAGACGTTTGGTTCCGGGTGGCACTTGATGAAATAGTCGGTCGCCCACTTGATTTCATCGAGAATGACGTCGAGAAGGCCCGCCTGCTCGAAGGCCTCGCGGTATTCATAGACCGCCCACCCGAGCTGGCCCGCGGCAAACGACATGGGAAGTCCGAACTTGACATGATCGCCCGCGTCATACCAGCCGCCGGTCAGGTCGAGTCCCACGTCCTCCCCGTCGTTCATGCATGAATCCGCCCTGTAGGGGAGGATATAATCATCGGGGAGATCGCCCGAACGCTGTGCCTTGTAAAAGAGGAGGGCTTTCTGGAGGGCCTCCCCGTATTTATAATGACCGCCAGCGCGGGGTTCACCGAAAAGGCACGGTGAGGTGAGGAACAGAAACAATACACCGATTATGATGATTGCGGCAGGAAACATGGTTTTTCGCTTTAATTTCATTGCTTTTTCTCCTTTATATGGTATTTTATTTTACATAAGAGTGATTATACCCCTTACCGAAACGAGGATGGAATCAGTTTTTGTTACGTATCTTCTATAAGATTATAAGCTTATTGTCTATAAGGGAAATAGCCGAGACCATCGGGTTTCATTACATTGTTTCTAAACCGTTTTAGTAACCGAATCCATTGACATTGACCGTTATTACTTCTATCATGAATCGGTCTATCCCATTGCCGAGCGGCTTCAGCGGGGTGAGAGGATATATGCCGATATCGCCCTTGGGGCGCGGGGGTAATGGACTATTTCATTGAAGCCGGTGAGTGGTGAATTTGTGATTTAAGGAGAATACCATGAAAAGAATTATGTTATTTTTGCTTTGTATTACCGTCATTATCACCTCGTGTTTATCCGTACGGGGAGGGAAAAAGTTCACAAAGGAAGGGCGGTTGATCATTAATGGCCGGGAATTGTTTTTAAGCGGGATGAACCTCGCGTGGATCCATTTCGCAAACGATCCGGTTGATTTCGATGAAGCGCGGTTCGCGGAGGCGCTCGACGATGTCGCGCGGGCGGGGGGAAACTGTCTCCGCTTCTGGATACATACCAATGGAAGCTCGAATCCCCGATACGACGAGTTCGGCAAGGTCCTCGTCCTCAATCCGGAAGTCAATGTGAACCTCGAACGCGCCCTCGATCTGGCGTGGGACCGGGGGATTCTTATCGTCATGTGCCTCTGGTCGCATGATATGCTGACAAAAAACACGAATGTCGATCTTATCGCCAACCAGAGGATGCTGGAAATTCCCCTTTACACCGAAGCATACATCAACAAGGCCTTGATACCGATGGTAAGCGCCCTGAAGGGCCACCCGGCCATTGCCTGCTGGGAAATCATCAATGAACCCGAAGGCATGCTTTCCGGGGGCTGGACGACAAAGCGGACGGAAATGATCCATCTCCAGCGGTTTATCAACCTTACGGCGGGCGCCATCCACCGGGAAGATCCGGGCGCCCTCGTCACGACGGGATCGGGGCTGGCGATGACGGCGAATGCCGGCGGACTGATCAACTATTATTCGGACGAACGCCTCATCTCCGCAGGCGGCGACGAACTCGGTACTCTCGACTTTTATGAAGCCCACTATTATCCCAACAACGAAGACGAAATGACCTCACCGTTTCATCATCCGGCCTCGTATTGGGAGCTCGACAAACCTATCCTTATCGGCGAGTTTCCGGCCGGGGGGATAAAGGAACTGGGAAAAGGATTCAAACCCAGAACATCGCTTTCTCCGAAAGAGGCGTATCTCTACGCGTACGAAAACGGCTACGCGGGCGCACTCGGGTGGACGTGGACGGCCCATGACGGATTCGGGGGCACGGACGATGCCGCACCGGGGATGCTGGCGCTGCTCGAAAAATACAGGGAATATATCGCGGTCGACATAGGAAAGAACCGGCCCCCTTTGAGTATGAAGACGATCGATAACCTGATCGTCGATATCGGCACGGAACGATATGAGGATTACGTGAATGTCGGCGGCCTGTTCCGCGATTTCGAGGACGGAGAAAAACTCGATTATTCGATCGGAAACATCACCAATCCTGAACTCCTCGCCGCATCGATCGACGGCAACGGGAACGTCGATTTGACTTTTTTTCCGGAACAAAACGGGTTGAGTTACATCGAAATCACGGCAAAGGATTCGGCCGGGGCGGTGGGGACCGCCAGTTTTATCGTTATCGTGCATGATCCCCTCCACGGGAATCTCGCCCTTTTCAAACCGGCCGTTTCCTCGTCGGACGAAGGTGAGGCCCTTGCCCCGCGGTTTCTGAACGACGGTCTCGCCGATACGCGGTGGTCGAGTTCATGGGCGGACGATCAATGGGTCTATATCGATCTTGGCCAGGTTTTTTCCGTGGGCAGAATCGTCCTGAACTGGGAAGTCGCGTTCGGTCTTGCCTACGATATACAGGTCTCGCGGGACGCGGAAAACTGGGAAACCGTCTATCATGAGGATAAAAGCGACGGAAAAATCGATGAGTTTTCAGTCGGACCGAAAGATGCGCGGTATGTCCGAATGTACGGCATCAAGCGGGCCACCCAATGGGGCTTTTCGCTCTGGGAGTTCGAAATCTATGCGGCTGAATAACCGGTAGCCGTGAACAAACCATCCCGATCGGGAACGGCGGTACACGTTCGCAGGGACGCGGCATCGTGAAACGCGGCAGGCGAAGTCGTCGCCTGCCGTCGATAGAAGAAACGACATCCGGTATACGTACCTCCTTTACGGTCGGATTGTTACTCCGGTTTCGAATGGCGAGGCTGTCTCTTTCTCTTTTTTCACGTACCAAAAAAAACTTGCATAATTTCATGTATCGTGTATAATAAACTGTCGCAGTCGAAATGATTGTGATGGTTTTCTATTTTCCAAACAAAATCAAATGAAAAATGGAGTGGTAAAATGAAAAGAAAAAGACTTGTATGGGCGGCTTTAGTATTACTATGCTGCAGCGCGGGTGTCCTCTGGGGCCAGCAAATCGGGGACGTCAACAACGACAACAGTATCAATATCGTCGATGCCCTGCTTATCGCCCAGTCCTACGTGGGACTCAATCCTTCAAATTTCAATCGGAATGTCGCAGATGTGAACAGCGACGGGTCGATTAATATCGTCGACGCGCTGCTTGTCGCTCAGTATTACGTCGGAACGGTCACCGAATGGCCGCCCGGTGGTGCGACAAATCCGCCGACACAGACGAATCCCCCCGGAAGCGGTGGAACGGTTCCCGCCCTCCACGCGGACGGCAACTGGTTGAAAGATTCGAACAACAACAATGTCCGGCTCAAAGGGGTGGCGCTGGCGGACCTTGACGCCATATACAAGGGTGACAGAAACCAGCGGGTGAATACCACAGCGATGAGTATTATCGATATCGGGTGTTCGAGCGGCTGGAATGTCGACGTTTTCCGGTTGACCGTTCATCCCGAAGTCAGCGACGAAACCGGCAGTCACGGATGGCTTCATTATTCGGCGGACGATTACTTCAACAATATCCTCGACCCCGCCGTGCAGCACTGTATCCAGAAAGGCAAATACGCGATCATCGACTGGCATTACGTCGGTGTTTCATGGGACGACGGCAACGTGGTGAGAAACACGGAGAACTTCTGGAATTACATCGCCCCCAAATATGCCGACCATCCGAATGTCATGTTCGAACTGCTGAACGAACCGGGCCAGGGAAGCTGGAGCGGCTGGAAGTCGAGGGCTCAGCAGTGGGTCAACCTCATACGTAACAATCACGGGGCGGACAATATCATCCTGATCGGCGGACCTAACTGGTCGCAGGTGACGCCCGGAAGCACGGGCGACCTTCTCTCCGGCGGTAATCTCGCATATGTCTGCCATATCTACCCGCAGCACGGCGTACCGAACTGGATAGACTGGGTCGCCAACAATGCCCCGACCTTTATGACCGAATGGGGCTATGAATCCGGCGCGCCCAATCCGGTGAACGGGACCTCGAGCTGGGCGAATCAGCTGAAGAGTATGGTCAACTCGAAACCGAATGTGAACTGGACCGCGTGGTGTTTCGATTTCGTCTACAGGTCCGTTATGTTTGACACGAATTGGGTTCTGCTGGGTAACGGGCAGACCACGAGTTCATCCCGCTTTCACGGCGGCCCGGATGATAATTCCACCAATTACATGGGTCAGTTTGTCAAGAGCTGGCTGGCAGAGTAAGGCTTGATAAAGCGGAAAAGTAACCGAGGGAGAATTCATTGTGCATTATGTCCGGAATAAAGTTTTTCGGATTGCAGGAAAAGAAAAGAAGGGGCCGTGATTGAATCAATGTCAATCCGGCCCCTTTTTCATCTCCCTTAATTTCACTTTGACAGATATTCCAATGAACTCCCGCCACAGTTTAATGGGGGGCCGGAGTCGGGGCGTCCGTGGCCCAGAGTAAAGCGGTCCCCGTCGGCATGGGCGAGGGTGCCGGTGTGTTCATTTCGGTGACTCCCTCACCCCGCACGGAAACGACGATCGGTTGATCCCGGTATGAGGAATCGATCAGGAGTGAAGCGGTGAAATCACCCGCTGTTCGGGGTCAGAACATCGACGGCGGACGAGTAGGTACCCATGTCTTCCGGTACACGGAGTCCTTCATGGACGATCCGTGCCGATGTATCGAAGGTCACGATATTTATCACATCACCGCTTTTCAGCGAGTTGACCAGGGAGGTCAAGCCGTACTTGACGATGTTGATGGTCCCGTCGGCATTCACGTCCATGACGCCAAGGTTCATTGCCTGGGTCTGTATTCCCACATAGTATTGAGCAACCAGCAGGGCGTCGACGATATTAATCGAACAGTCGTCATTCGCGTCTCCGGTCGCTTCGTGAGTCGAAGCCGCGGAAAACAGTAAAAATAACACCGCCAGTGTGCTAAAAAATATTCCTTTTTTCAGGGGCAGACTCCTTTCTTTTTTATTGTCGAAATTCATGAATATATCGCAGATACCGCCATGATTTATCATTTTTTTTATCCTTTAAAAAACCAAAAAACGCATCATATGCCATACGCGTAGAGGAAAACAGTATACAATGTATTTTTTCGGATTACAATAAAAAAATGAACGCAAGGACAATGGTTGATAGTACATTTCGTTATATGGTCTTCATCCTGCAGTAATCATACGATACTGGATTATCAATCAATAAATACATAAAAAATCAAAGCATTTTACCTTTTTTAAGCGTTATATATTGTGTTAGTATGATTCTAATTAACGGAGTATTGTATGATAAAACCTGTTATTCATGAATTCCATTTTCTTATAACGGATAAAATGAAAAAGCAACTTAAAACTGTGCAATTGTTCGGGACAGGAGGTTCGTTATCAGGAATGATTGTCGGGATTATGTCCCTAATCGATCCCTTGATTATTAAGGAGCATCTATGGGGAAATCAAAGAATGAGCCGGTATCAACCTGTCTCACGCCAACCAGATGAAAACCGGGAACATGTCCATGTTTATTTTCAGGAAGATATGTATCGAAAGATTAAGCTGCTGCATGCGGATTTGAATTGTTTCAGTATTGCTCAATTGGTACGGTGGTTATTGGAGTTGTTTTTGGCGTTGGTGGAAGAATATGGAGATAGAGTCATCGAAAAATTAAAGAAAAGATTCAAGCAATGGGATATAGAGGAGAAGAATATACAACAAACCCCTCAGAGGAAATTACGACAATTGTCTAAAATAATTCAGCATACACCGGGGAGCAATCGACTGCTTTCTATTTATACAGGCCATTATTATCCATTTTGGATACTTCGTCTTTAAAAACACCTATAAAATCCCACACCAACCACAACCGGCTTCCTCATTATATATCTATATTTATTCTGAATCCGCTTAATCCACGTAATCAGATGTTCATTTTATCTTTTTACCTGTTTGTATGAATTACTGAAAAATACCCTGCTTCATTATCCCGAATCGCCCCTATCTCACCGATGTCCAAAGAATCACCTGATGATTATCCGGCAAGATCCGCCCTCCCCGTGAATCCCCTTCCGTGTTCGTAACTCAGGCACCCGTCCGGATAATCCCCGTCGAACCAGCGATAGGTGGCAATGACTGCCGTCAGGTTTCGAAACACATTCCCGAAACGCAGCGTATAACCGAAAAGCAACCCGCCGTCGTCCGTTGTAAACAAAACGGTTCCTTCATGTGAAATCACATGGAAATTGTCCCCACCGATAACATAGTAACGATCGTGAAGTTCGACACATCGGGATAAATGGAAAGGGAGAGTGATCCTGGTTGTTTTTCCGGTTTTTTTTATTTCAATTTCGCATTTCGTGCTTTCGAATGTCATGGCGGTTGTGTCTGATTCGATCCTTGATTTGTAGCCCCCCAAGTTGCCGTAGACATCAGCCCCGTTGATCGTGCCGGGTTTTTTGACTAGAGAAGCGAGATTCGGATAAACCGGAAATTGTTCGATAAACCGGCGCAACAGAAAGATATCCTCTCTTTTTTTAATATGCTCCGGGTTGTCGAAAGAGTGTTCGACCGCATGAATGACTTCTTCGAGAACACCCGGTCCAAATCGTTCTACAATCAGATCCTGAAAGGTCCCCTTCAGAAATTCCTCATGCGTGCATGTCCCCGCCGCGTCTGTCATGCCGGTCTGGTAATGATGGCCGACCACGACGTTATTGTAGCGGACATCGACGTAATCCGTGCGTTTGCCTGTCTGTTTTTCCCAGGATGTTTTCATTTTTTCGTCATTATTGATCATTCGATACTAATGCCCGTAAATGATTAACAAAAGTATTTTATACTATAGTGTTTTTATATATGAATCAACATTATACGAATATTTATTTGAAATTATTTTTATAATGATATTTATAGAATAAACAGAGTGATTTATATATGAACTCATATAAAATTAATAATATTATATAAATACTTGACAAAAAGAATATATTTTTATATAAACATACTTAAAAATAAAAAACGAAACATTAGAATTGACGGGCGTATTTGATAAATTTTTTGCATCATTCTTTTGGGTTATATGGATAATACTTGAATAGTACCTTTGAATCTGCTATGATCCTCCTCATGAACAACAGAACACACTGGCTGTATAATTTATTGAAATCCCCCGTCTTCCTCATCGTTTTCGGTATTGTCACGGCCGCCGTTTCCGTTTTTTTCGGTATTGTTTCCTTTATGGAAATGGAGAGTTTCGGGGATGAAATCAGACCGATGTCCCTGGCCGAATTCGCCGATTCCGGAGAAAAGGCGGCCTGGGTCGTGCTTACTAATTTCGAACCGACGGACCAGGCCCTCGTAAAGCAAAGCCGCGGCCGTTACAGCTACGACATTCTCTTCAAGGACAGGGAAGCGGACCTGTATGTCATCATCACCCTTGAACTCGATCAACCGATCGAGTCACTCGACGATCCTGCCCTCTTCCCCCCGCAAAGCGGCGTCGTCAAACTCATCAACGATATCAAGTACGGCAATATCCTCCGGGACGGGATGGAGGTGCCTGACCGGGAGAAACTCTACTATCTCTGCACCTTCTGCGGGCCGGACAACAGCCGCCTGGGCGTCATTATTTCGATTGTCTTTGTCTGCGCCGGGCTGGCACTCGTCGTTCTCGCCGTGCTGATCATGAAAAAGGTGATAACGATAAAATAACCGTTTTGCCGGAGAAATGGATTTTTAAAATAAGCGTCTGACTTGTGTTGTATGATTTTCCGGTCGTTCGTTTATTATAATCCCAATACATCCCTGCCAGGTAGAATCGGGCAGTTACCTGCCCGAAACCTCCACAGACACGTACGTGTACAATTCATGCATACGGTTCCTCGAATGAGAGATTTGCTAAGTGAAAGGCAGCATTAGCATATCCTGCTTTTTGGGTTTCGTTTCTCCGGCGGCATGCGGGCAGTACTCCTGCCGACCGGGTATTCTTTTCTATACCGCCTTACCCATGTCTTAGCGGTTATTTCCAGATATGGAGACCGGGAGATCTCCCGGGTTCCTCGATGACCCTTTTATGCATTTGCCCTGCTCTCAGACTTCGGCGCGGCGGTATATCTCGCATAGCGATATACCGCTGTCGTTCCCGCAACACGAACAACGAAAACCAACGCAATCATCGAAATTTC
>JAFGHO010000076.1 GCA_016930085.1 Spirochaetales bacterium | reverse complement strand
GGAAATTCCGTCCTCCACGGAAATTCCGTCCTCCACGGAAATTCCGTCCTCCACGGAAATTCCGTCCTCCACGGAAATTCCGTCCTCAGATTCCGTCATGTTCTCAAAAACCAGCTCATCGCGCCCTACCTCGTCGAGTATGTTGATGATTTCATCATAATTTCCATCGCGATAGAGGGGCTGTATGGTATCAAGCAAATCCTTCATTTTTTGAAAAAGCGGGGAAGCCTCCTCCGCTGCGGCGGAGAAAGGAAAGAAAATCGACGCAGTATGAACAAGGAAAAAAAAGAAAATGCTGATCGGCGGTCTTTTTTTCATCGCTGCATTTATTATACCGCTTAAACGATGGTTATGACAACCACAGGGAGTTATGATTTCTCGAACCGTCCATCCCCGGATGTACAAAACAGAATACCCGTGCGTGAAAAATCATATTCAATCATACTATCAGGCCGTCAAACCGGAGAGACGCGCAAGGTTACGATTTTTTTACAAGCCTGCGGCAGCGGATAAAATTTTTTATCAGACTCATTTCTTGATCGTCCGGCATTGCGTTACCGTAGGCTGCTTTGAGAATAACGGCCAGGAGGGCGTCGGCATTTTTTTCTTCAATAATGTAGGCACCGTGCAGGTTTTTCTTCCATACAATCCAGCCGCCTTTTTCGGGTGGCGGGATATCTTTGTATTTTCGCACGACCTTATCGAGAAGGACTTCAAGGTGTCTCGAAGGAAGCCGGGAGAGTATAATTCTCCTTAGAATAAAAAGAAGGACGCCGGAAAGAAAAACCAGAAGCATTACAACAAGGACGAAAGGTAAAAGGGCGACGATATCCCGTACCCATTCCGGTATCTTCAATGTCTTTTCTTCCGGGGCGAGTTCGATTCCCAGCAGATCCCTGAGTTGATGGAGGGTCAGCGAATTACGGGCGATACGGTTTTCACGCATCATTCGCAGATAATACTGTTCGTAATAGGTGTTTCTGTACAATGCTTCCCTTTCATCGAAGGAAAGGATAGGGGTGGCTTCCCATATTTCCCATCCCCTGCCCGGCAGCAGGCATTCCGGCCACGCATGGGCCGCGCGCGCGGTGACTGTTTTTTCGCGTGAATCATCCGAAACAACGGCAAGAAATCCGGTTCCGTACCTGGCCGGAATGCCGTTAAGCCGGGCAAGGATGATAAACGCCGTTGAAAAATGGACGCAGTATCCGCGTTTGTCGGAAAAAAGGAAGAGGTGGAGGAAATCCTCGCCGCCGCCGACCTCCGGCGCCTGCAGGTTGTAGGTATTGTTGATCGCCAGATATGTCAGAATGTTTTCGAGGATATCATGCTGCGAGGAAGCCCCGTTACCTAATGAGGAGGCAAGATTCACGATTTCCCGAGTCAGTGTGTCGGGTGTCTGGAGAAAGATACTTGTATCCGAATTTGAACCCTCATGAGGCCTTCCGAGAAAAAGGGTGATGAGGCTGTTCCGTCTGAATCCGTCCCCGAAACGTATGCCCGGAATATAATCAAGCTCGGGAAGGGGGTAGTAGGTGTTTTTGTAATCGAAGCCGATGGTATCGATGGTATGGGGGACATTGAGAAAAACCTCGTTAAGCGTTATGATTGAAAGGGTTTCCGGGTTTTCCGCATCCGGATGCAAAACGTCCGGGCCCGCTCCGGGAGCGGGATTTTCGATGAATTTTACCGTCTGTTCCCAGCCGGTTCCCGTATAACGATCATAGGTGTCTGTTTTAATATAAAAGGCCCCGTTTTGTTCCGAGGTGATATGAAATATCGGGGCAGACGTATTCACCGCCGTTCCACCGAGACGCCGGGAGATCCCGGGTATTTCGTATCCGGGAATATCGATTGCCAGCGGGAATTGGGGCAGGTATGTATCGATGAGTTTTCTTGTCTGGGGATAGAGGTATCTGTCGATGAGGTCGCTGCCTGAAGGAGTCGTGAAAAGAAACGAGAGTGTCAGTCCGGCCGCGATGCAGAAAAGGATTGTTTTGGCAAGAATGATCGCGCGCCGTTTCAGCATCAAAGCGGTGTAGAGAGATACCGAGACAAGCAGGAGAAGGACGAAGAGTGGAGTCTGAAAGATGATGAGGAGAAGAAAAAAGACGACGGAAAGCAGGCCCGATAGCGGCTTGTACGACGAACGCCTTATTGCGGAGGAGGCGACGAACATGGAAAAAAGAATCGCAAGAACGACGAAAAGGTTTGCGATAAAATATTCTTCCGTGAGTGTTTCCGAAGCGGCTTCGAAAAAGAAGGCGTACACGGAGTGCGGGGTGATGATGATGACGATAAGCGTGGCAACGGCAAGCAGACCGGAGGCGATAGTGGAAACAAGCGAACACGTTTGTTTTACCGTGTGATGAAGGTCCGGTCTCGCCGATACCGATTCGAAAACGACTTTTAGCGCCACAGCGACACCGATTATCCATATGGGGATGCCCGAACGGAGGATGAATTTGAAAAAAAGAGGGATGATGGAAGCGGTGCAAAAAACGATGAAGCCGCGTACGATATAGTGTTCGAGATCAAACCGTCTCATTTCCGTCATTGCCTTCCATATCCTCGATGATGGAGTGGGGTGAATGCACTTCGACGATATTCGCTCCCCTGTCGCGGAGGGTATTGAAGAAGCGTCTGTATTTCTTTTTTTCACGGTCTCCGGTCGTCGTATGATTGAAGATAACCAGGATCTGCATATCGGAATTGATCGATTCTTCCAGAAAATCGAACAGCCCGGGGGTAATGCGGTGGGTGATAAAGATAACGCTTTTCGATTCCAGTCTCCCTTCCGATATGTCCGCGCGGAAGAGTTCATAGGGATTTTGAAGCCCTCCGGAAAAAAGATTGATCGTTGTCCGGTAAAACTCATCAAAGGCTTCGAGACGGTCGCCTTTGAACGTGAAAATCGGATTGCAATGGCAGGTGACCGTCAACCTGATATCCGCTTTGAGGTAATAGCGGACCAGGGCGGTGAGGATTTCGATGGAAACATCTTCCCGTTCGAGTGCCTTGATCGATAAGGATGCGGCATCCTCATTGGAAAGATCGATGTACAGCGCGACTTCCGGAGTCGCCGACGTATCATATTCTTTGAGTACGGGAAGGCCGGTTGCGGCGAATTTTTTCCAGAATATGTGCCGGGCGGAAGCCGGCTCGCGGTATTCCCTGATACCGCGTACGAGTGTGCTGTCCGGCAGGCCGGCCGGTGCTGCGGCGGAAGCCTTGATAAGCAGGCTTTCGGCACCGAAGAAAAACCTGCTGAGGGTAAGGATTCGCGGATACACATAGAACGTCCTGTGCCAGACCGGAATGGTGACATTCACGAGGTCGAGCATATCCGCCACGGTGACTGAATCGAGACCGACATTGTAGATGCCGCGGTAGGAGCAGGTGATCTCGTAGACGAACTCTTTTTTTTCTCCGCGTGAAAGTGAAAGATGAAAATCTTCAATCATCGTATCCATCAAAGGGTTGACGGTCACAAAATGTGACGAAACCTTCGAGATGGAAAGAAAGGATTCGTTGGTCAGTACCACCCTGTATCTGATCGTTTCACCCTTCACCGGATGGTCTGAACTGAAATACTGGAAGTATTTTATGCCGAAGACCGATATGAGGAGGTGGGCGATCGAGAGGAGGGGAAGCAGCAGCAGACCGTACATGAGGAAAAGCATCACCCCCCCGAAATATGAGCCGGCAAGGTAGATGATAATCATAACAAAGACGAATCCCGCGAGGGCTTTCACTTTGAAATGAATCGACATTGTCCGTTTCATTATCTGCCCGCGGGGACCGGCATGGTTGCAAGAAAATCGGAAAGGATATCCGCTTCCGATTTCCGTTCCATATGCGCTTCCGTGGAAAGGATGATCCGGTGAGCGAGAACGGGGATCGCAAGTTCCGTCACATCTTCAGGAATCACGAACTCCCTTTCCCTGCTCAAAGCGAGTGCCTGCGACGCTGCGACGAGGTGCTGCAGCGAGCGGGGACTGATACCGAGCTTTACGTAATGTGAACTCCTGATTCTGTTGGCAAGCCCGATGATATATTCCTTTATCTCATTCGATACATGAATTTCCTCGACAAGATGACGGATTTCGACAATCTCTCCGGGGTTTGTCACCGGTTTGAGGGCATCAAAGGGGCCGATACTTTTTTTCATGCCGAGGATATCGATTTCCTCACTGTTGCTTGCGTACCCTAAAGAAAAGGAAAGGCCGAAGCGGTCGAGTTCGGCTTCCGGCAGGGGAAATGTACCGGTAAAGGTGACCGGATTCTGTGTTGCGATCACGAAAAAAGGCCGGGGCAGCATGTGGGTTTTTCCGTCAATGGACACGGTCATATCCTGCATTGCTTCAAGCAGACTCGATTGGGTACGGGGGGAAGCGCGGTTGATTTCATCCGCGAGTACGAACTGACTCATTATCGCCCCCTGTTTGTAGATAAATTCCTTTTTCTGCGTATCCCATACATTCATACCGACAATATCGCCGGGAAGAAGATCCGGGGTAAACTGGATTCTGGCAAAAGAAAGCCCTGTACTGGCTGCAAGACATTTAGCCATGGTCGTTTTTCCCACACCCGGGATATCGGAAACCAGCACATGCAGACCCGATATAAATCCCGTCAGCATCAGATCGATCTGCTTGCGTTTGCCGATAAAATAGCTGGTGATATTATCCCTGATTCCGGCGATGATTCCGGTACACTTTTTTATCCGATCGTTCACTTCCGTTCCTCGCTGTTTCAATATAATTGTAATGTAAAGGTTTTTTTTTGTTTTGTCATGCCGGTAAACAAGAAAACTTGATTTTTTACGGGTGACATCACGGCACCGCCGATGATACGGTGAAGGTTGTGTATCGTGTGGATTGGAGGACGTTCGGAATTTTCCCGCCGCCTTAATCACGGCCGGTTTTTCGGGAAAAGCCGGTCAATACGTCGAATCATCCATGTGCTCGAATCGTGATCTCACCGCGGCAAGCCTTTTAAGATGGGATTGAATGATGTCGTCATAATCCAGTTCTTTTGTCTGGATCCTGTAGTGTTCGTCTTCCCAGTTTTGAATTTCCTCGAGGTTGTAACGGAAGATACGGGTCAGCCGTGACGACCACTGCCGCGCTTCATTCCAATAAGTGATCGCAGTACGGTAGAGTTTTTCCGCTATCGCGAGACTTTTCAGGTTTTGCTCTTTCCACGGTGCATTATAAAAATATGCGATACGTTTGTCGTAGCCGCTTGCGAGGGTGAGGTAAAGCTGGGTGAGTTTCAGGTTGACATGCATTTTGAAAAGGCAGCGGTAGCGTTCCCATTCCTGTTTATTCTCAATCCGGGCAAGCGCGTAGAGGGGATTGCAGAAATCCGCCGCGAGGGCATGTTCGAGATAATTGATGTTTTCCAGACAATCATCCGGATACTGGTAGAAATGAATATGGTAGAGACGGTAGTATTGTTCCGCATAGAGGATACGGTATGAGTAGCCTGGGATTTGCGTCCAGACAACGATGAACAGAAAAAAGAAAATGCGCCTCACCTCTTGATTATCGGCCATTCCCCAGCAATATCCCATATTTTTTGAAAGACCACCTCCGGGGCAAGTGACCCGTCTATCCGGTGAATCGCCATTCCCGAGGCGGCATACACCCCGAATGTTTTCTCGTAACCCTCAAGTACCTTTTCCTGAAAGGCAGCGGTTTCATAAATTTCCTTCTCCGCTCTCCCTCCGACGCGATCCATACAGACTTCGATAGGAACATCGAGAAAGAAGAGGTGCGAAGGAAGGGGGAACAGCCGGTTCAGGGTGTACACGGCATCAAAGTCACAGAGGACGGACTGGTAGGCGAGTGAAGAAAAGAGATACCGGTCGCTGACAACGACTCTTCCGTTTCCGCAATCGGAGAGAATACCTGAGGCGGGCTCCTTGAGATGTTCGTTCCTGTCGGCGGCAAAGAGAAAGGCCATGGTCAAAGCGTCGACGGAGATCTTGTTTTTAAGGATGGACCGTATTAATCCCCCGACGGGTCCCTTTGTGGGCTCGAACGAACGGGTATGCGGGATACCCGCCCTTTCAAGCGCCGCGCAGAAGAAATCAAGCTGGGTTGTCGTCCCCGAACCGTCGAGCCCTTCAATAACGATAAAGTTTTCAATAATATCCTGATTAACCTTCAAAGCCGTTCCATCCTACAGGAGCGGAGGGTGTGCGTCAAGTGAAATACGTTTTATCTGTTTTTCCGGGCTTGTCCGGGATTCGTTTTTCATGATAGATTGAATCCGTCTCCGATGAAAGCCTATATCGATGTTATTTTCAATCTGCCCGTTTCACGACACTTCACCTATGTCCTCCCGGACCGCTTGACCGCTGAACCCGGTCAACGGGTGCAGGCGCCGTTCGGGTCCCGTAAACTGACCGGTTATATCGTCGGTATCCGCTCCGATCCGCCCGCCGGATGCGCCCGGATCAGGGAGATTGAACGGATCATCGATCCTTCACGTGTTTTTGACGAAAAATTGCTCGATCTCGCTCACTGGGTATCGACGATGTATATGTGCTCGCCGGGGGAAGCCCTTGCCGCCATGCTTCCGGGGGGTAAAAAGGAAAAAGATCCGGACTATTGTCTTACGGATGAAGGGGAGTGGGGGACGAAAAAGTACGAACTCGCGCCGCAGCAGATATCCGCGATCGGCGATATATGTTCGCACCGTGAAGGGGCTTTCTATCTTCACGGCGTCACCGGAAGCGGAAAGACCGATGTGTATATCAGGACGGCGGAACATGTTCTCGGGGGCGGAAGGGATGTCATCTACCTTGTCCCCGAGATTTCGCTTACCCATCAGGTGTCGGAAATCCTGCTTCGCAGGTTCGGCGATGCCGTGGCGATCGTTCATTCGGGGTTGACCCCGTCGCAGCGGCTGAATGAATGGATGAGAATTCTCTCCGGCCGGGCGCGGTTTGTCGTCGGCGCACGCAGTGCCGTTTTCGCACCGGTTTCCCGCCTCGGCCTGATTATTGTCGACGAGGAGCATGAAGGCGCGTATAAATCCTCCTCGACACCGCGTTATCATGCCCGTCAGGTTGCCATGCACCGGTGTACGAGTGAAAAAGCGCTGTTGATCATGGGAAGCGCCACGCCTTCGCTTGAGGCATATTACCGCATGAAAGAGGGGAAACTCTCATCCATTCTCCTTCCCGAGCGTTTGAGCGGCGGCCGTATGCCCGCAATCGAAATCGTCGACATGAAGCACGAAAAAGGACCGTTATCCGGAGAACTCATTGAAGAAATAAAAAAAACGCATGATGAAGGAAGGCAGACGATTCTTTTTCTCAACAGGAGGGGATTCGCCTACTACTTCCATTGCCGCTCGTGCGGGTACGAGATGAAATGCAAACATTGTTCCGTTTCGCTTACTTTTCACAAACAACGGGGGGAGATGGTCTGCCACTACTGCGGATACAAAACCCGTCCCGTCGAGGTGTGTCCCGAATGTAAATCGCTGGATGTCGGGTATTCGGGTTTTGGGACGGAGAAGATAGAGGAGGAGATGAAACTCATTTTTCCCGATCTCATCGTCAGGCGGATAGATACCGACGCCGTCAGAAAAAAAAGGGTGCTTCGAACGATTTTATCCGATTTCCGGCAGGGAAAGATCGATGTGTTGCTCGGTACGCAGATGGTTGCAAAGGGACTCAATTTCCCCAAAGTAAAACTCGTGGGAATAATCTCGGCGGATACCGCCCTGAACCTTCCGGATTTCAGGGCGTCCGAACGGACCTTTTCCCTGATCGTCCAGGTATCGGGACGTGCGGGGAGATCTCATCCCGACGGAAAAGTGATTGTCCAGACCATCAGGCCCGACTCGGAAGCGATCCGTATGGCAGTGTCGATGAGATGTGAGGAATATTACGAAACTGAACTCGATGCGAGAAGGGAGCTCGAGTTTCCCCCTTTTGTGAGGTTGATAAGAATCGTTTTCAGGGGAAAAGACATGCGGAAGACTCGCGCGGCCGCGAAGGCATTGTATTCGGTCCTCGATAATGAAATCAGTGAATTCGCAGAGATTCTCGGCCCGGCCGAGTGTCCGATATCAATCATATCCGCCAACTACCGCTATCAGCTCATTTTCAGATCGCGGGAGTTCGGACGGCTTCACCGTGTCGTGAAAAAGACATTCCTTTCTTATAAAACGGCAACGGGTGTTTATTGTGAGATCGATGTGGATCCGGTTTCGCTGTTATAAAAGCGCCGATAGGCACGTGATATTAGGCACCTCCTGACCGGGAAGAATCCGGGAGGCGATTGAATCTTATTAAATGAGATGGAGCGTTCGGCATCAAACGGGTCCTCACCGGTTTTTACCCTGAGGATCATCCTGAGATCATTTTCATTTACTTGACATATATGCATGAGTGGATTTATTATCCTTGATTAAAAAGGAGCGCCCAATGCCCGATTATTTTTCTGCATTTTTCTACAATAATACCTTCAAAGCCTTTTCCCTTTCCCACGTTGCGGCCCTTATCGTTATCGTCATCGTGAATATTATGATGGTCGTGATTTTGAAAAAACTCGACAATCCGAAAGTGAACAAGATATTCTGTTATACCGTTTCGATTGTCATCATCGTCCAGGAAATCGGACGATCGGTGTGGTATGCGGCTTACGGCATTTTTTCGTGCGCCGATTCCCTTCCCCTCCATCTTTGCGGTTTTGCCATTATTCTTATGCCTTTCATGCTTATCATGAAAAACAAAACCGTCTTCGAACTCCTCTACTTCTGGGGGCTGGCCGGGGCGACACAGGCGCTTCTGACCCCGGACCTTACCTATGACTTCCCCCATTGGGTTTATTTCAGGTTTTTCTTCGCCCACGGGCTTATTATTCTGGGCTGCATCTACATGGTCTTTGTCGAAAAGTACCGGCCCGCCTGGAAATCGATTCTGAAAACGTTCATCGTCACCAATATCCTTATGCTTCTGATCGCCCCGCTGAATTGGGCGACGGGAGGCAATTATTTCTTTATGTGCCATAAACCGGAAACGGGAAGCCTCCTTGATTTTCTGGGACCATGGCCGTGGTATCTTCTCTCCCTTCAGGGAGTGGGGTTGTTGATTTTCGTCATCTACTATATGCCTTTTTTCATAAAGGATTTGATCGAAGGAAAGAGGAGAAAAAGAACCGCATGAAATAAATCAAGGACGGCTTTTATAACGACCGCCTTTTTATCCGTCTGCCGAAGATTGTGCGCCTCCAAAAAATGAAGAGAAGCGGCCCCGAAATCCCCGCGGCCACGGTCAGTGAATAAAGCTTTTTCTTTTCTTTTTCCGCCATTGTTTGTAGGCCTCGAGATCGTTTTTTACCTGCCGGATAACGAGAAGAATCACGGAAATGTCGTCGGTAAACCCGATCGCGGGGAAAAAATCGGGAACGACATCGAGGGGGGCGAGAAAATAGAGGAGGGCGCCGGCGACAATGATCACCGATCCGATCGGGATGTCCGTGTAGTGATTCCGGACCACGTCCCGCACCAGTTCGAAAAAGAGTCTGAGATCGTCGATCACATCATGGAGAAACCTGACGGTTTTCGTTATTTTCAGATCGGTCTTGACCAGCATCTTCTCGAAGCCTTCAGCCGAACAAAGCAGTTTCTCCGCCTTCCGCTCTTTCTTTTCCAGTTCCTTTTTCAACAAGGCCCGGCTTTGCTTGTGATGCTTTTTTACGGCTTTTTTCCCCATATTGAAAATATACCATATATATAAGGCATTTCACAATGAATGAAACGGGAAAAAAACCGTTATTAATAATTCAGGACTGTATGTGAGTAAAGCGCACTAATCGGTTATTTCGATCGTATAGGAATAGTCGCCGAGTTCGACGGTAAATCCTTTGGAAAACAGATTGATTCCTCTTCCGTCTTCGAGGATGTCCGAATCGTATGAAAAACTCGTCGTTATGTTTTTATTGCTTTCGGTAAGAAAGTAGTGGGTTTTCAGGTCTTCATGATCGCCCCATGTCGCATCCAGGGCGACCGCGCGTTTATCCGGTGTGTAAAACACGGCCCACGCGTGTCCGATGTCGGAATCATAGGTGTCTCCGCAATACATCGATGCGGGAACACCGAGGCTTCGAAGCAGGGCGATCGTCAGCAGGGCATAATCCTGGCAGTTGCCGCGGTAGGAGTTTTTTATGAGGCGGCCGATACGCAGCTCGTCGGTTCCTTCGGGATCGAGCACGTATGAAAGTTTGTCGATGACAAAGTCATAGACGGCGGAAACCCTCTCAAGCACGCTTTCCGATGTCATACGGGATGTGATTTCCCTGGTGAATGCCCTGATTTCCGGCAGCGTATAATCCGCCTTATTGTCGGAAGCGAGGTTTTGCCTGAAAAAGGGGTCGTTCCGGTTGTAATTACCGATCGAATATGCCTCGATTTCCTCCCGCCCCGTGAATATGCTGGTTTTTTCGACGGTCGAGGTGATTTTGATTTCGTTTTTCCCTTTTTTGAGGGCGGGTCCTTTCAACGAAAACTCGATGAGGCTGTTGCCGGTATTATCGGTTAAGGCGGAGAAGGGGACCGCTGTGCCGTTGACATACGCCTTGATCGCTTCCGTTTTCTGGTTGCGGCAGGTCTGGGGCACCCGTGCCGTGATCTCGAGTTCATAGGCTTCCGTCTGGGTCCCGCCTGCGGGGATGACGGTAAAGGGATAGACAACCTCATGGCGGTACCTCACGCTTTTCGTTTCATTATACAATGTCAGACCGATATCGAAGACGTCGGACGCTTTATGATGAGTGACAATATGGCCGAACTCGGCATGGGCCGCGGCAATACGGCGCATACGGATGTACAACAAGCCGAGATTGAGCCGTATATAGGGGGAATCGGCGCGTGAAAGTGCATATTCGGCGAAACCGGCCGCGTTCGCGTAACGGGCTTCTTCTGCCGCCTTGATTACCGCTTTCACATAACGGAAAGCGATATCCTCGAGATATTGGTCGTCGACATCGAAGCCGGAAACAAAGCGGATCGCGTTTTCGAGTATCCCGATCGAATCGTGTAACGGGGCGGATTCGGAAAGTCTCGTGTAGCACCAGGCGATATTGTTTTTTACCGCGGGGTCCGCTTTGCAGCCGAGGGCTTCTTTGAAATAGGCCAGTGCAAAACGGTAATCGCCCGACGTCATTTTATTGTATCCGATACCGAAAAACGCGTGAAAAAACTGTTCCTCAAGCCGGACGTCATCGCTGTAACCTGATTCCTCCGCGTAGATGAGGTACGGGACGGCCTTGCCGTATTCTTCGAGCGACAGGTAGCATATGCCGATCGCGTCAAGGGATTTTCCGAGGTCGTCATAGGTGTGTATGATACGGAAAAGCGGGACGAGGGCGTCCGAATAGTCCCCGTCGTTATAGGCGTCGACAAACTGATTGAAAAGGGTGACGTATTCGCCGCTCAATGTGTCGTAATTGTCCGGAACACGGTACTCCGGAACGGAGACGGCCACGCCCAGAATATCGCCTGCGGAATCTTCCCGTATCGTTTCGATCATTCCCGTAACGGCAGATCCGGGCGGAGGCGGTGCCGGGGCGGAAACGCACGAGGCAAGGATAAAGAAAACAACGGGCAGCACTGTTTTGTTCATGATCACTCCTTTCGTTTCCGCGTGAATATATGTGCGGTTTTGAGGCCTCACCCGGCCATGGTCCGGCCCCGGCCTACCAGTTGATGCTGTCGATGGTGCAGTCCGCGCTTCCCGCGACCCCGCTTTCCGATGTCGGGCCGCCGAGACGGAATTCGACACATCTCACATTTGCGATATTGAACGCACCGCCTGGCGCCAATGGTCCCACGGATGTGCCATTGATCGAGATGACGTTGCCCGATCCATCGAAACCATAGGAGACATCGTTCCAGCCCTCGGAGACGGATGCATAGTGAGTAAGCGCGGTTTCACCCGCGCCGGAGTTGAAAAGGATGATCATGCACGCGGTAATGGGAGAGCCCGCAGGAATATGGACCTTTGCGGTGACCGTTTTATTCGCCAGAGTCAGATAAGAACCGTCCCCGACAAGGGGATCCGTACCGTGGGGGGTCCCGGTCAGGGCGATCATGAACTGGCAGGTGGCGCGGTCGTTGTCTCCGTTTACCCCCGTCACCAGCATCCCCTCCGTTTTGAGGGCCGCTGTCCCGTCATGGACGTTCTCATTGTCATACGACCATATCAACCGGCATTGGTCATCCATTTCCCCGGCGGCGTCGAAAATCGTATAGTCACCGTTCGGGATGAAAGGGTCTATGTAACTCGCACACCTGATGTCATCCTGCTGGTCCGCTTCAAAATTGACCAGGGCCGGTGTGCCGGGTGCGGGGGAGGGCGTCGGGGTCGGGTCGCCGTTTCCGCCGCCTCCCGACGATGAATCGGGGCAGGAAACCAGAAAGAACGCCAAAAAAAGGAATGAAAGAATAATCGTCAATCGATACGGGATGCGTCTCATCGTATGCTCCTTGTCGGTTTGTAATGATTTTTCGGGATATATTATACATGCAAGACGTGCCGGTGTCAATCATCATGCGGCCTGGATTTTCTCTTTTACAAATCTTTGATTTCTGCTATACTTTATCCGGTTTTAACCGTCCGGCCGGCGTCATAAGAGTCTCGTGATTCTTAAAGGGGCGGCATCCATGTCCGGCCGAAACAATAAAAAAACAAGAATGAACAAGTGGTATGGTGAGGTGAAACAATATCCGCGATACATAAAATGGTACGTTCTGCTTTTATTCGTAATGCAGACGGTTACCTGTACGATGAACACGTTAATGATAACGGCAACGGGCGAATACGGAAATCCGCCGTACCGGCCGGATAATGGTGAAGACAAAGACGATAAACCGGACGGGCCGGGGGAAATGGAGTGCAGGGAAGAACAAATTTCGCCCGGCCTCGAAGAATTGGATCTATCCGGCAATACCCTTCTGAATGTCGACCGGCTTTCAAACCTCACTTCGCTGCGTAAACTGAAAGCGGGGAAAGCGGAAACCGCCAGTCTCGATTTTCTCAAACCCCTTATAAATCTGACACATCTCGATATTTCTGAGATAAGGGTTATGGATATAAGCGCGTTGGGCCATCTTAAAAAATTGACCACACTAAAAATGAGGGCATTCCCGAAACTCGATTTTTCAATACTCGATACGCTTGAAAATTTATCGGATTTTTCTCTTACGGGAAGCCTGGCAGGCGATACGGGTATTTTTACATGTCATTTTATGAAAAAATTGAAGAAATTAAGCATGAAGGACAATTATCTGCCCGATACCTCGTTTTTCTCACGCTACACGCAACTCGAGTCGCTTGACGTAACGAATACGGAGATAAAAGAGGTCGGGCCATTGGCCGGGTTGACATCGCTTGATACCATCATCCTCACTCATAATCGTATCAGGGATATTGCGCCTTTGAGTAAACTCAAGAAATTGACGTATATCAATGCCGACTATAATAATATTTCAGACCGGTCGGTATTGTCCGGTTTTTCGGAAAAAACGAAAATCAGTCTGTACGGCCAAAAAGACGGCGATGCGTTTATACTGGAAGACGGGGCTGCCGTGGCCGAATGGCCCCGGTGTCTTTCGGCAATGCGGGCGATTGATGTGAACACGGACAGGCTGCCGGATTATTTCCTTACGGTATATGAAAAACAGGGAATCACGAGGAGAGAAGACATCAATATTCCCATAAAAAATATTGTCCCATTGGGACATTGTCCCGTTTCGCGCTTTCTTGAATGTCCTAATTTTCCGGAACACCACCTTTATAGGGATGCAAAGGCACTTGATTCGGGTATCGGCAGCTATTACTGGTTCGATTTTGATCTTCTAAGCGCTGATACACACCTGATCCCTTTGCGTCTGGTGTTTTGCTATGGTGACGGAGATGCAAATGACGGGATGTGGGGGGCTTTCTGGCATAGAGAAACAAAACATAAGGTCGCGGATATAAAAAGTACCGGCGATATGGAAACGACCATCGAGGTTTCAGACAAGATCATAAAGGAACAGTATAAAAATCACGACATACGGGTGCCGGTTGTTTTCAATCATTATAAAGAACCTCGGCGTTATCGCAATAAACCGGATTTTATCTACGCACATGAGACCGAACTGGAAAAAATGCTGGGTGTCGCGATCAGGCTTTGTGAGTCTTTCCGATCGAAAAATATCATAAAAATCGAGCAGATAAGGCAAAAACCGGTGGACCTCGCCCCCGGCGTTGTTTTTTTTGAGGATACGCAGCTCGAAAAGTACGTAAAGAAGCTTCTGCATAAAACCGGGCCGGTTCTTGTCTCGGATGTGGAAGCGATCAAAGATGTGGCGGCCGACAATCGGCTCGTTATCAAACTCACCGGACTCGAGTATTTTACCTCGCTGGTTTCACTCGATGTATCCGGTAATAAGATACGGGATATTTCACCGCTTGCGGGATTGAAAAAACTCAAAAAACTGAATTTGAGTGACAACGATATTGCCGATATAGCGCCGCTCTTATAGGCAGCCCTGTTATTAATTCGTTGCCCCGGTGTCATGATATGTTGTATTTGAAATAAAACCGGCATGGTGATACATTCTATTGCAGAAGGAAAAGAAATATGAAACACAGATTGTATTTATCAGCCTGTCTATTGTTGGTGACGATTTGCAGAATGGCTGTTTTCGCGGAAGAGATTACCGAACGGGAATTGACGGCAATAAAACGTGAAGCAAGAAAATATTATGATATGCATGATCATGTCAAATTCGCGGAAATATATCAAAAAGCGGCAAAAATTAAAAACGGATTCGAAGCGAAAACCTACTATTTCTGGGCAATAGATCTGGAAAAAAGGAGAGCCTACAGGGAAACTGTCATTATGGTCAAGCTTTATCTGGAAAAAACAGGGGATTCAGGAAAATTTTACAAAGAGGCCGTTTCCCTGCTCGAGAAAGCCGAAGCGGGTTACGTTTTGGATGTCGAGGACATGAAAAAACATGCGGATGTCCCTTCCGATTATAAAAGCATGATTCATGTCGCTTCAGGGACATTCGAGATGGGGAACCCGGATGGGTATGACATTGAAAAGCCGGCGCATACGGTTTCCTTGAACGGTTATTATATCGGGAAATACGAAGTGACGCAAAAACTGTGGAAACAGGTCATGGGATATAATCCTTCTTTTTATAAAGGGGATGCCCGGCCCGTCGACAGCGTCAACTGGTACGACGCCGTCGAGTTCTGCAACAGATTGTCTGCGATAGAGGGATTGACCCCCTGTTATGCTATCGACAAAGAGACGCCGGATCCGAATAATAAGGACGCTTATTCCCATGATACATCGAGATGGACGGTACGCTGCGATTTCAATGCCGACGGATACAGACTGCCGTCGGAAGCGGAATGGGAATTCGCTGCCAGGGGAGGAAATTCGAGCGGGGGATATATATACAGCGGAAGCGACAAGGTGGACGATGTCGCTGTAGTCTGGGAATATTCCGATAAAAATCAATCCACGAATAGCGTCGGACGCAGGAAGGCGAACGAACTGGGGATCTTCGATATGACCGGAAACGTGAATGAATGGTGCTGGGACTGGTTTTCCTGGGGTTACTATAAAGATTCTCCTTCGGATAATCCGAAAGGACCCGAATCTTCATACGGCCGGGTATTACGCGGCGGATTTTTATCCTATACGAAACGATTCGGCCGTGTTTTCTTCCGGCATGTTCGAAACCCGATCGAAAGGATTCGGGTGGCCGGATTCCGGCTGGCGCGGTCGGAGAAAAAAGGCGATTGAACCCGCTTATCACAAACATTTAGAATTTAATTTCCATATTACATAATTCTATTTCATACTGTCTGTTAAATTTCTTCATCGGGTTTTGGCGCTTTTCTCATCGTTACAAATTGTTTCTTGACATTTATAACAATTATTTATATTAAAAACAGTTATCAATAATTTAGACTATATGTGAGCGCATTGAATGTTTTTTTTTAAAAAAGTATTGACATCTGTTTTATTTATGATATACTGCCTCTAAATCTTGTGAACAAAGTGTTGTATTAATAAAGATTTTTATTGAAAAATGAATAAAAAAGAGACTTCTTTTCAATTAGAGGCATTGGAACCCCGTTTGTTGCTGTCGGGAGACGGATACGCGGGGAATTTAGCCGTTGCGTCTCCATTAGTAGATAATTTCAATGCCGTTTTGGAAGTCGAAGTTCAGAAGACCGTTACATTATCCCTGAACGATGATTTATCCTACCAGAGTGAATCCGGCTTAAGCGATCTTTTTTTCGACACCGATTCGATGACGCTGAAAGCGGATCCGGAACATACCTCCTTGCTGCTGCTTTTGGATAATGCGGACAACCGGATTCTCGCGTCGATTGACATACATGACACCGGAAGCATCGTCATGCGGGGTGCCGGTGAAGAAGGCAACCTTTTTTCCATAGACCTGACGGATATACACGATAATGTGGACATATACTGCCGCGGAAGCGAGGCGTCTTTCGACCGTTTGATGTTAAACGGTTCCGCCGGCTTCGACTGCTTGTGTGAGGCGGCGGGCGGCGGATCGGAATTGATCCGGCTGACAAACCATGAGGCGGAAATAAACGTTCATTACGACAATATAGAGACTGTTATATGGAGGGATTGCGGGAGCGTCGAACACGCTGAAAGCGAAAGCGGAATAAGGGTGAAGACGTTAAACGCCCCGCACGGTCCGCCGGAAACGATCGGCTATCGAACAACAGATCAGAATTACATCTATACATTGAGAGTGAATCCTTCCGATCCGGCAAACCTCCAGTTATGGGACGATGCGAACGGGATCGAGATTTCGTCGTGGACGCCGGGCGAAATATACCGGCTTTCAATTTACGGTTCCACATCGGCCGACGACACGCTGACGATTGACGCCAGTTCGCCTTTCTGGCTGGAAGGCGGCGTTTTCTTTCACGGAGGAGACGCCTGGTTTGACAGTCTTAATTTCAAGGGAAATGAAAATTTAAATTTCTGCCATACACCGATAGGAAAAACGTCGAGTACGACAATCATTTCTTCGGGGACCAAGGAGATGGTCGTCGATGCAACCGGCCTCGAGCCGACGACGTTCGACGGCAGAAGTTTTACTTTTAATACGAACAGCACGAAAACCTTCGAGAACGAAGCATTTCCTCCCGTTCCCGGAGAAGATCATATTATAATATCGAAAATAAGCGAAACGACATGCAGGATCCGGGGAACGAGCGGCGGTGAAGTCTTCGAATACGTTGATTTGACGAATGTGGAGGAATTGATCATCAATCTCGGCGATAACGACACGTTATCTCATAACAGAGATTCTATTTTGATCGAAGCCGGCGCGCTCGATGCGGGCGGGATCAAAGAAATGGAAATTATCACCAGGGGCGATAGTGTCGATTTCGGTTTTGATTATGCGGTTTTTGAAAATACGTCGACCCAGGTTACCAATGACGGTTCACGGAAACGGCTCACTGTCGGAACGACGGCTATCTGGGGGGAAGGCATCGAACTCTATGTCACCGTTCCGTTCCTGAGCCGTTCCGTCGAGTCGGAGACGGAAAGCGCTCTGCAGATAGGAACAGAAAGTACATTAAATCTTCATTATTATATCGACGGTATATCTCCCGTGTTGGGCGACAGTTTCGACCTTTTCAACTATACAAGCATAAGCGGATCATTCAAATTCGTATTTCTGTATCTGGACGGGGAATTGACGGCGTACAATACCAGGCTCGAATTTGTTCCGGGGCTCGAGTTCTTCCCGAGGATCGAGGGGAAATATCTCTGTCTCGATGTCGGTGTGAATCATCTGTTTCTGGGTAATCCGATTACAACACCGGTCAATAATTCCTATAATTATCTGCTTGAAAAAGGCCAATACGCGGTTTCTTTCAATAATAACATTATGAGTCCCAATTTTGTCGCGTGGCAGTTGAATGACAGATGGCTGAACGACCTCGTTGACTATAAGCGGCCCGAGTTCACTGAAGACCTGACCTTGTCGCTGCTCAGTTCATTCGCTTTCAACCTGGATACGGGGGAAACCTATCAAAGCCCGGACGGTTCCCTCATCCGGTTCGACAGGGGACATTTTACGCCGTTGAAAGACCGCCATATTTCTGAGGCATTTGCCGACGCGACTTTCAAGATGACCAATATCGTTCCAATGTATAACTATCTGAACCAGCAGACATGGGAATACCTCGAGGAGTATTGCAGGGAACTTGCGGGATATTACGGCGGAACCAGGACGCTTTACATCTATTCGGGAGCGTACGGAGAACTCGAAAACGATACGAATACCTTTTCGGGAGATACGATTACGTTCGAACGGGACCTGGCGTCCGGATCGACAAAAAACGTCACCGCACCTGAAAAATTATGGAAGGTCATCTTTCTGGTCGACAATGATGTCACTTCGATGGCGGATATAAACGCGGAAAATACATCCGCCGTCGCCTTTGAGTTTTACAACGAACGGGTCGCCAATGATTGCGGTGAAAAAACCACGGAAATTGAAAAGTCCGGCAACCCCGTCAGTATCATCAGCGTTCGCGAACTGGAAAACAGACTGAACGCGTATTACGGATCGAGCCTGGCCTACGATTTCCTGAATAACGCGAATATCGACCAGGCACAGGAAGACGCGATAGAAGGGGAGAATTATCCGGTCGAGATTTTCTATGGCAACGATGTCGATCATATACTTAAAATAAAATACAAAAGCCCCGACGGCAGGGAGATCGGGGCGGATGCGATATCGGGTGACTATACATTGAACAGGGATTATACGCTTCTGGTCGATCTGGGGAGCTTGAGCTCTTTTGACCGGCTTAACGTGACCGGCGCCGTCACACTCAACGGGCGGCTGGAAGTGAGACAGCGAAATAATTATACGCCCAGGGTAGGGGATTATTTTCCCATCATTACGAGCACGGTCGGGATTACGGAAAATTATTCGGCCAAACAGAAACCTATCATTGTCGATGATCTCATTCTTGAAACGATATTGGACGTGGACACAAAAACGCTGTATTTATTCGCGCGCCCGCTCGTCGATTTTACATGGGAAATGGAAGAGCGTTACGGGGTGGACAATAACGGGGACGGCCGGATCGATATTCCCAACCATTATGATTATGTCAACCCTGAAAATGGATATAAAGTCACCTTTCACGCGGATGTCGCCACCAACCTGGCAAAGAAACCCACTTCTTACCATTTTACGATCACACAGAACGGCGAACCCGTTGCACAGTCGGCTGAAGGTTCCCAAAGCTCCCAGTCCTTTCATCTTGCGCAGGGAGAATATGATGTCAGGGTCTATGTCGGCTATGATACGGGAACTCCAACAATCATCGAAACAAAAATAAATGTGCGCGATATTCTGATCGTTTCCGTCGGCGATTCATACGCCTCCGGCCAGGGAAATCCCGATGTTCCCGGAGTCGATACGTCCGAATTTACAACGGAAAATCTTGATGCCCTCTGGAATTGGTCTGATATCGATGACCCGGAATTAAAACAGCAGATAGCCAATATCAAATATTTCGGAACGAAAGGACTTTGGGCGGATGCGGGGGACCAATACGGAAGCCTCGAAGAACGGATCCAGATGGAGTTATGGCATCTCAAGGCTCATCGTAGCGCATACGCGGCGTCCTCCCAATTGGCGATGGAGATCGAACGGAGTGATCCGCACACGTCGGTTACCTTTGTGTTTCTGGCCACTTCCGGGGCGACAATCGATCAGGGACTTCTCGATAAAGCTTCGGGAGATAAAAACGAATATCTCGGCGATCCGGAGTTTTATCCGGAAGAATGGCACCCGGCTCAGATCGATATGATAGACGAAATCGTCGGTGAAAGAAAGATCGATTCCTTGATTATCGGAATCGGCGGCAATGATATCGGTTTTGAGCGCGTCGCGATAACGTTGCTGGCCCTGCTGAATCTGGGTGTGGACGATATACCGATCGCCCAGCTGATTGCCGGAAGAAACGACGCCCTCAAGAAACTTCAGACTGCGGTGAATACCGGTACCCAGGAAGACTGGGAAGCGGTAAAAAGCTCGGCGTTACTGACGAAGCTGGCGTTGATCGATACATCCCCGTTACGAGGATTACAGGGGCTTAAGGAAGGGTATCAGGAAGTTGCAACGGCGATCGAGAATTTAAAATCCGGCCGCCCGCTGAATATATATGTCACCGAATATCCTGATGTCACCACTTATAACGAATATATCGATGAAGCGACGATGACGGAAATAGTCCAGTTTTGCAGGCACGGATTGAATCTGCTTAATCCCGAGATATTGGGCATAAAGTTACCTTCACTGGAAATTGATGAAAAGGAAACGGAGTGGATAAGACTCAATTTTATCGAACCGTTGAATAATGCGATCCGGGATGCCGCCGCTTCACACGGATGGACATATATCGACGGCATATCCGAAGCGTGTGCGACTCATGGGTTCGAATCTCATGACGGGATGGGAGGCGCCGTTCCGGTCCCGTATACGGAATCCTGGCAGCCGGACGCCAATGAACTCGAAATTCTGGGACGGGATAATTTGAGCTGGCTGCGAAATCCTGAAGATGCCGCCCTGATGCAAAGCGCCAATTTCAGCGTGCTGCGGATCTGCATAGACTTTCTGAAAACACTCTCTGAAGATGTTATTGATGAAATAATAAACGGTACGATACATGTCCAGGATAAAATCGTCGAATTCGTGGGCGATGTCCTGATATTCCTTCCGAGAGGACTCAGAAACGATATATTGGGCAAACTGGACGATTTTCTCGATTCGATTAGTAGTCATATTATCGATTTTCTAAACAATGCGAAGACAGATATTAATAATGCGGTCGATACGCTTTATAACGCGCTCGAAGGCAGCGGGATTAATGAAGCGCTGGAACCGTTATACGCTTTCGTGAGAAAATTCGTTACCGGGGGCACCGCCCATCCGAACCGCTTCGCCCATGAATCGATAGCGCAGCAGATGTACGGCTATATTTCACAGGATCTGTTCGGCAATGGCATAACGAACTATTTCCCGGCATATGACTATCCCCTGTTTAAATTCACCAATAAAGCGGTGACGGGAGAAGATATTTCCGAACCGTTCAAAGACGATACGGTCAAATTATATTATTTTGAAGGGACAAAAGGAGATGTCGTTTCCTTTGATCTCAGAGCGGTCGATGTGTTCCTGCCATGGATGACGGTCTATGATCCCTCCGGCGATGAAATGGATCTCGACGCCGAAACCATAACGCTGAGTGAAAGCGGCCTTTATACGATAAAGATCGATGCCGATATAAGTGCGGAAAGCAAAGAGGACAGAAAAAGATACGAATTGCAGATCGGAATGTCGGTAAAGAATTTTGAAGGATTATGGGGCGATATTTTCCCTATCGATCTTGACTGGAGTCCCGGATATTCTGCGGGTTTCAGTATAAATACGATTTCAAAGAATGAAAGGACCCTGATACTCGATTATGATCCTGAGCTGAAATGCACACGTCTTCTGGATTACGATTATAGTTACGGCATTACCGAAGTCGGAACGATATATTGGCCGGAAAGATTTACGGTCAACGACACGAACAATCTCGAGTTGTATCAAAAAATAGAAACCTATGAACTGATCGATATTACAAATCAGGAGTATCTTCCCGATTTTCAATCCTCAGGTCTTTTATATTTTTCACCTGATATTCCGATCGGCAATATTACGATCGATTTTTCGGTCAATGTCGCCGGTGTCAACGAAAGCAGGCAGGCGGTCATCAACTGGCAGGGGGGTTATTCAATCGAGGGAGGCAACGCACCCGACCTTCCGTCGCGGCTTTTGCTTCAAGTCAAACCGAATTATAGAATAGTAAACGGTGATATAGACGGCGACAATATCGATGAAATAGTTATCTGTAATCCTGATATTACACCTGCGCCTGTCGACAATATATACGTATTCAAAAGAACGGAAAGCGGCTACACGAAACTGACCTCCTTCGAGGCCGATGTCGCTGAAGCCGATACTATTCTAATCGGGGATCTTATTAATGATAGCAAAAAAGAAATTATCATCCAGAGAAAAGACGGCGACGGCAAAACCGGCGATGTCGATGTATACGAATACGATAGTTCGGCAAATACCTTTATGGGTAAAAAGAACATATCGATCCGGGATCACATTACGGGAGATCCTCTTGTCACGGGCGATCTGTGTGTCGGTAATGTCGATCTTGTAATCGATACGAACAAGGACAAGCTGGTATGGCTCGATGTATTGAATAACAGCGTTTTTATTTACAAGAATTTCAACGTTCAGTCGGGAGACAATTATACCATAACCTTTGACACGATAGAGAAGGATCTCGAATATACGACCGGCGTTTTCGGGTTGGGCGATATCGACGGCAACGGTTATGCGGAACTTGTGGTGGTCGAACCGGTAAACGACGGTCACTCGAACGGTTCGGGTAAAATGTATATTTACAATTACATCGATTGTTTGCCATTCTACATTTCTTCGTCCCAGACCATCGAACTGGAAGTATATGATGCACAATTCGAGCAGGGCGATATTCTCAAGGTCTGCGATATCGATGAAGACCACAAGGACGAGATCGTATTCATAAATAAAAACGGTAATACAAATCTGACAGGGTTCGATTATAACAAGGACGACAGCAGTTCGATACGCAGTCTATACAATGATATAAAGATGCATATCGATCCTCCGGTCAATAAAGACAATATAATTATCACCTCGGTTCCCGATGTATTGTCGGCGCTGACAATCGCCAGGGCCCAAAAACTCATCAACATACAGGGGTTGAAAATACCGATCACATCGACGATAGCGGTCAACGGCCTGCTCGATGCGGACACGCGCGCGGCCATCGAGATAATACAAAAAGACCATTGCTACAAGAAAAAGTCATGGATCAAGGAAAACGGGGAACTCGACGCACACGTGATAACATGGCTGCTTCACGGAAGCGAGAGTTCGCTCGACTGGGAATTGGCGATAGAGACAAATTACACGAATACGGGAAACAATATTGCCGCAAACGACGTGGCGAACACGGACATGGATTTCGTCCACGGGTCCCCCGTGTCGTTGAATAGCCTTATCAATCCATTGGGCGCTATTCAGGAAGGTATCATCAACCCGATTACGGGATTGTTCGAAAACGAAACGGTTCCGAGCATTCATACGGTGACCGAACAATTGAAAAAGATGCTGATATTTTCGGATCCGTCATCCGAAAGCGGTTTCGTATTTTATATCGATCCGTTATCGGTCACGGGTGTCGATACTGAAACGGAACAGTCGATCGGATTCACTATTTCTGCAAGTAAAAAAGTCCTCGACATTTACACCGATCTGGGAGAAGCCGCGAAATCATTGGGAATAGATTTAAACGCCGATTCGAATATCGAAGTCGACGTTGAAATCATTCTGGATACGGCGTTCGGTTTTAGAAACGGCGAGTTTTTCATCAGGATAAACAAAATCGAACTTTATGCGCAGATAGACGCGTCGATTACCGATGTCAGTATCGATTTGGGAATATTGGAAGCGCGAATGGATGAAGGATTTTTCAACTTCGCGGCCGGCATACGAATCGATTTCGCGGATACGGACGGAGACGGAGTACTCACGGAAAGCGAGCTTGAAAACTACGATATCGACAACCTCAGCGTGACATTGCTCGATAACTCCATTTATTCCATCATTCCGATAGAGTTAATCGCTGACGGGGCATCAGGAGAATTTACCCTCTCGATTACCTGCGATAATGTTTTCGGCGGAGGAACTCCCGATATTACCGCCAGCGGTTCCGCTACCCTCGATGAACTGGTCCTCGGGGACGTCCTGACGATAAATAACCTGACATTCAGTTTTGAAGACAATGGTAACATATTGAAACTGGAAGCGGACAATGCGCGAATCGGTTTCCCCGATGTTCTGGAAGCGACATTCAGCGACGCGGCGGACGATACGGACACCGTCGCCATATCGGGCGTATACAATCTGATTGAAAACAAATTTTCCCTTACGGCGGATGTCTTTGATTTTCTCATTCCCGATCTGCTTACAGTCAATGCAACCGGAATCGCGGTTTATTTCGATCCGAACGCCCCCGAAGGCCAGGAACTCTTGACGATGGACAGCCTGACGGCCAAAATCATTCCGATCGATAATGTATCGTTGAATCTCGACGATCTTACCATATACAATAACGGTTTTTCTCTCGGACAGGGGAGTATTATAATCGAAGAGTTCGGATTCGGTGAATTTTTTACGATGGACGAGCTTGTGCTTTCCGTCACAGGACTTTCCTATATGGAAGGCTCCCCACTCACCGGGGTATTGGGCCTTGCGACGACAATGGCTTCTCTTGATATCGGCGGCGTCTTATCGGGAACCGTTAACGATACCGGGGATGAAGATATCATGGCGCTGGAAGGAACATATGATATCGAAACAGGGAAATTCAGCCTCGATCTGGACAGTATTTTCTTTGAAATCGAAGGGGTGCTTTCAGCGACGGCAATGGATGTGGAGGTTTCCTATGATCCCACCGGTCCCGAAACCCAGGAAATTCTGAGTATTTCAGACCTTACCGTGGATATAATACCGCTTGAAGGCGTGACGATCGTATTGAGTTCACTTATTGTCAGGCAGAACGGTTTTTCGCTTGGAAGCGGAGAAATAATCATCGCATCCTATAACCTTGGCGGTGTCCTTGATATAACGAATCTGGTTTTTTCGGTGACGGGTCTGGACTATACGGCAGGGAACCCGTTAACCGGGACCTTCGGGTTGTCGGCTGAGGAAGCGGAGGTGACGGTGGGGAGTCTCACCGGAGACGTCACGGGGCTCGAAGGATATTTCGATCTGGAGACAAAAGCGATATGGCTTTCCATAGCGGGATTGACGCTCGATATGGAAGGAGTCTTTTCAGCGGAAGCGGCCGGGATTGATTTCAACTATGATCCGTCAGGTCCTGCGGAACAGGTTGTCTTCTCGTTTGACGATTTTACCCTCGAAATCATTCCATTGGAAGGAGCCGAGGTAACGATAACGAATCTGAGTATCCGGAAAAACGGATTTTCGATGGGAACGGGTATGGCGACACTCGATGTCTTCAAGCTGGGAGAAATCATAACGATACATGAGCCGGCATTGTCGGTGACGGGGCTGGATTATACGGTGGGAGAAGCGATGACCGGATCGTTCGGGTTGAGCGCGCTATCGGGAAGCCTCGTTCTCGGCTCGTTGACGGCGACGATAAGTGACGGTAACGGTGACGGTGTGGGCATCGGGGGCATCTACGACCTTTCGAGCGGGCAGTTCAGTCTCGATATCGATACGCTTGTGTTCACGATGCCTGATGTTTTCAATCTCACGGCGCAGGGAGTGCATTGTGCCTACAACGCGCACGCACCGCCTTTAGAAAACGCGTTTGATCTTTCAGTTACAACCCTCCATGGCGTTATCCTGCCTTTGAATGAAACCGAAATTACAGTAAACAATTTAACAATCTGGGACACAGGGTTTTCGATCGAATCCGGAAGTGTCACGGTTGCTTCTTTTTCAATTGGAACATTTCTTGAAATCAACGATCTGGCCATAACATTAAACGGACTCTCCTATGAGGCGGATACGGACGAGTTGACGGGGACCTTTGGGCTGGCGGCGGGTTCGGCGACCCTGTTTCCGGGGAGTTCCTTTACCGCGTCGATCACCGACGATCCGGCGGACCCGGATGATTACGGGATTACGGGAACCTACAATGTCGAGACGAAGGCATTCGCATTCACAATAGACCGATTTTTCCTCGCGGTAAGCGATATCATCAGTGTCACGGCAACGGGAATTGCTATCGGGTATGATCCGGCGGATGATAATCCTGCGCAGGAACTGGTGAGGATCACGGAAGGAACGGTCGACGTGCCTCAATTCTCCGTGCAGGGGAGCGTGGAGGGAATCGTCATAAGGAAGAACGGATTCGATTTCGGCTCCTTCACCCTCACCTATACTGATCCCGATCCGATAACCCTGGGGCCGTTGAGCATCGCCAATCCCGGAGTGACGGTTGGCGGATTCAGCGTCACCTATGGAGGGGATGTGACGTTCGCGGGTACCATCACCGTTTCCGCGGGTGCAGTAGAAATATTCCCGGACAGTACGGTTTTTTCTGCGAGCGCGGAAAACGTCGCTGCGTCCCTCGATTTCTCTGATCCGGATGACCTCAAATTCGTTTTCACGGCAGGATCGCTCAGCTTTACGATCGGAGATTATGTGGAGTTTACGACCCGGAATATACTGATCAATCCGGATGCGGGCGCGGAGGAAGACGTTTTCTCGGTGGGAGAGATAACGGTGAGCGTGCCGCAGCTTGGGATAAGCGGGTCCGGGGGGAACTTCAGTATCCAGGGGGACGGAGATTTTGTTCCGGGAGAAAATTTCTTTGTCAGCCTGAGTTTTGACGAAGGGACATCGGGGTCCCTTGCCTGGCCCGAATGGCTGCCGATCCAGATAACGACACTGGGGATCCAGTGGCCGGATGCGGCGGCCGATCTGTCGGATTTCTATATTATTCTTTCCGCGCGGGTGGTAAGCATCAACGGGATGCCGTTTGAGTTCGAAGGTTTGATCGAAGGGGTGAAGATCGATGTTCAGAAGCTCCTTAACGGGGAGTTTCCGATTATCGATATCGAAGCGGCGGGAGTCACGGTAAGAGGGAACCTGTTCGGAGGGGAGGTAAACGCCACCCTTATCGTGGGAGTATTGAAGTTAGACGGTACGGGAGAAATCATTCCGGCGGGGAATCCGCAGAATATTGAAGCGGCGGAGAGTGTCCTGTATGCGGGAATAGAAGGCGGATTCTCATTCGCGGGAATCGGTGGATTCACGATCCGCGTGGGGTTGTGTGAATACGGCCCGTTATCTGTACATTTATCAGCGGCAGTTCCGATAGTGATCGTACCGCCGTACGGGATCACCATAACGAATTTCAGGGCCGGGATTACCTTCGGCCAGACGCTCCCCGATATCACGGACCCGGAGGAACTGAGGGATCCGGCTTTTGAACCGGCGCTTGAATTGAGCCCTGAGCAGTGGTTACAGCAGATGAAGGAACAGATAAAGGATCTGGTTCAGGGGATGGCTAACGAAGGACTTGGGGCGTGGGAAGCGCTGACGCAGAACATGATCATCGAAGGGGGAGCGACCCTCTATTGCCAGTACCTCAGCGAGCAGACCTTTAGCGCGGATATCGATATAAAGATCTCGACGGACGGGAAGTTTCTCATCAACGCGCGGGCGAACTTTTTTGACGGTGCGGTGACGACCACCATGAAGATGTACGCCGATTTCGGCAATATCGATTCGGGTGAGTTTACGATACTGTTTCTCATGGACATACCGGACCAGACCCAGATTCTTACGGTCAAGGGGAGTCTGCAGATGTTCTTTTCACGGAGCGACGGAGGAGAGGTAACGGAAGCGACTCCCGCGGATCAGTTTGAAATAAGGATCACGGGTGGGGTAGAATTGACGGTGATACCGCCGGATCTGGTGAAAGCGGTGATCGAAGGGGAGGTCAGTCTCGTATTCGGTGACGGTTACTTCACGATGGATGTAAACGGAAGTCTCGCGATCCAGCCGCTGGGGACGATCGCGTCGATGGCGGGCCGGCTTGTGGTGGACAACACGGGGGGCGGATGTGACGTATGGGGTGTGCTGAAAGTTGAAACGAATTTTTCGTTTCTCGAACAAATCGGCATCTATCTGGATGCGGAGGTGCTGATCTGGCTGAACACCGCGGATGTGACAAAGACGGAGACGATCGAGCTGCCGGGTATCGGCGAGAGGACATACGAGCTGCCGGCGAACTCGTTCAGTATACAGGCGCTGGGATATCTGATAGTGAAGATCGACGACACGGAATGGTTCCGGATGCAGGGGCAGTTTGCGATGGAGATCGATGAGACGGGATTGAGGGTTTTCGCGAACGCGAAT
>JAFGHO010000075.1 GCA_016930085.1 Spirochaetales bacterium | reverse complement strand
CGGCTCGGCTGGACAGACAGTCATCTGTTGTCTCTATTTTATCGATTCTATTCTTGACATCAACGACTTTTTCCTTCATACTGAATCCGCCTCCTGGGTGATTTTTGTTTTTTGCTAACTTATTTCACCACAAGGATGTATTTTTTTCAATAGGCAAAAATCACTCAGGTTAGGTAACAATAATATTGAATTTATTAAATATTTATGGTATATTGTCTCTAAACATAGATAAATACAGCTACATAAAGCTGTTACAAAACCTTGATTTATTGAATCATTTGAGACTTTCAATTACACAGACATCCTGATTTGATGAATTTCCAGTGATGTATACTGACAATTAATTAAATTGTCAGTATTTCCGATTGTAATGAGTTTGTCAGTTTCTATTATTATAACGAATTAGATGGAACAGCCAAGTGCAGGAAACTGACAAACTCAAAACAGAGGAGTATAAAGAAAAGGCCGGTTTTTCTGAATATTGCGTTTGACGATTTTAATAAAATTAAATGGTAAATAAAATACCTTTTAACAAAATTACCAGGAGAAAAATATGAAAAAACAATTATATGCGATGTCATTGATAATGACTTCTGTATTTATATTATTGACAGCATGTCCGAGTGTAGAAAAGTCCGGCGCTGATTCGGCTGTGGTGAGTGGTGTCAGCCTTAATACTCATGAAACAACAATAGTAACAGGCTATACGGAAGTGCTGACAGCAACAGTAACACCTGATACTGCCGAAAACAAGAAAGTAACCTGGACGACAAGTGACAGTTCCACAGCATATATTATTGATGATGGAAACGAAGTAACAGTCTATTCCCTGTCAGATACGGAAGAAACAGCTGTTATTACTGTAACTACGGAGGATGGCGGATTTACAGATACTTGTATAGTTACATCTATATTTGTGCATGTTTCGGATGTTGATTTGCCGGATGAAATAACGG
The DNA here is from genome assembly GCA_016930085.1 of Spirochaetales bacterium. Taxonomy (NCBI): domain Bacteria; kingdom Pseudomonadati; phylum Spirochaetota; class Spirochaetia; order Spirochaetales; species Spirochaetales bacterium. Next base: position 40,382 of record JAFGHO010000075.1, on the reverse strand, counting down.
TCTACATAGGAACCGAAGAAAAGCTTGTACCTGATGTATTGCCGGAGGAAGTATCCGAAGATAATATGGACTGGACGAATTCCAATGATCTTGTTGCAACAATATCAGAAGATTCCAGTGACCACAGTATAACAATCACTCCTGTTGCAGCGGGAGATACAGTAGTAACAGTAACCAGCGTAGACGGCGGATACAGTGATTCATGTACAGTACATGTGGAATGGCTGCCGGTTTTGGGTGTCAATATCATTGAAGATTCAGTGACAATCGGAGTAGGTTCATCACAGTCTCTCGTATATAATGTGCTTCCCGCGAATGCTTCCGATCCTTCTGTTTCATGGTCAAGTGATAACGAATCAGCAGCCACGGTAGATGAAAACGGTCTTGTCGAAGCAGTCGGGGTCGGTACAGCGACAATTACTCTTACAAGCGATGACAGCGCTGTAACTGATATATGTACGGTTAGCTGTGAATGGATTTCCGTTACAGGTATAGAACTTGATATTACAGAAACCACTATAAATGCGGGAGATTCAGTAACGATTACACCCACTGTAATACCCGGGAACGCCAGTGATAGATCAGTAATATGGGAAAGCAGCGACACTTCGGTAGCCACAGTTTTGGGCGGAGAGGTAAAAGCACTGTCAAGAGGAGATGCGACAATTACTGCAACAACTTCGGATGGCAGTTTTACAGCCTCGGCTGAAGTAGAAGTGGACTTTAACATTTACCGCCAGCTGGGTCATTGGCTGGACGAAGAAACCACAACGATGTTTGGAGAACAGGTAGTTGTCTGCGGGGATTATTTTGCGGCGACCAGAGATTATTACGGTGCAGGATACTCTTTATTACGAGCATATGAAAGAACAGATACAAATGAATGGCAATATGCCGATGTAATATCAAATTATGCATCTTCTTATGCAACCAATTTTTGGTCTGTTGCTTTGGATGAAAACTATCTTCTGGGCGGCGTACAGGTAAGTCTCGACCATGGAGGTGGTGGTATTTTCCTTGCCGTCGGTGATGGCGCCGGGTCCTGGACAAATGCGGACATCCTCATTTCTCCCTCCGGCGATGGAGCTACAGATGAATTTTCTGCATCAATTGATATCAGCGGAGATTATATTATCGGCGGAGCTCCTATGATCGATTCCGTGTCCGATGGAAATATCGGCGCAGCATATATATTCCATAAAACAGACGTTGATACCTGGGGAGAATACGCTGAGCTGCCTAATCCTGATCCCGAGCAGAGCGATTACTTCGGGTTCGACGCGGCTATTGATGGAGATTATGCGGTAATCGGCGCGTACAGGGATGATGAAATTGATACGAATGCAGGAGCTGTATATGTCTTCCAGAGGACCGGCCTGAATGCCTGGGGAAATGAAGTCAAGCTTACCGGAACATCAGCTAAAGAAAATGATCAGTTTGGATCTGAAGTAGATATCAGCGGGGATTATATTATTGTCGATAACAATAACGGTACGGGTGTATACATATACCACCGAACTTCCGCCAATATATGGGATTCAGGCGTACTGCTTGTAGACGGAGATACAGGATTACCGTTCATCGCTTCTTCGGTAGCAATTGACGGTGATTACGCCGTTGCAGGATACGATTACGGAAATATAGTACGCCTGTTTCAGAGGACAGGAGACAACAGCTGGGAAGAACTGGAAAAAATATATCCGCCTGATACAGATGCTGATCTTTTCGGACGTTCTGTTGATATTGACGGAAATTATATTGTAATAGGCGCTCCCGGAACTTTTGTTGAAGATGTATTCTTCGATAATTACGACGGGGCAGTATACATAGTTCATATTCAGTAATAAAAATAATTACCCCGCAATCATAATGCCGAAGTCCGCGAAAACCGGATAAGACTGATGGAATATGATTTTTACCGGAAGCACGATAACTGGGAATAAATCATCAACGCGATATTGCGGCGGGGCAGGAAAGCATGGGATGATGCCGGGCAAGCCATACATGATGCTCATGAACAGCTGTATGGTTATAAAGTGAATAGTGATGGGACAGTAACCATTGAACCGTTAGAGGCACGAATAATTAGAATGGTTTTTAATCTATTTTCAAAAGGATTTTCACCGCAATCGGTGAAGAAAGTAACAGACGAAAATGACTATCGCAATATGTCTGGTAATCTCTTTGTGAAAAACCAACTAACATCTTTAATACGACCAATATATGCGGGATATATACGATTGAAAAGCGGAAAGCTTATTCCAAAAATTGTATCGCCTATAATTTTATTAAAATAAGATTTATAGATGCTAATAAATAGCCAAACTATTTCTCCAACTATTTTCCAAAATTATTTTAAATTTCAGCCCTTCTATGTTACAATATGTCCCAAAGTTGTAAAGTTATGGAAGAAAATCGGAAATTATACAAGAAAATAGTTGAAGCTATAAGAGAAGCACAAGAACTAAATAAAATCCCTGCATTTGCTTATGCCCGAATTTCAAGTGATGTTCAGGACGATGGTAACTCTCGTGAAAACCAGGAAGAAAATGCTCGTAGTTATGCCACCCGTAATCATCTGCACCTTACCCAGATATTTAATGTGGTTGAAAGTGCTAAAAATGAAGGTCGCAAGGTATTTAACCAGATGTTGGATTTGGCTCTTTACTTTGGTATTAAAAACATTATCTTCAAATCCAGTGATAGAATGTCCCGCAATTTTCCAGATTTGAATAGAATAGAAAAGTTGGTAGATAATCAGGATTTTTGCATACATTTTTTTCAGGACCGAAGGATATTTTCAAAAGACTCAACACACACTGACAGAATGTATTTGGGTATTGAAACGACAATCAACAAACACTGGTCGGATAAAATTTCCTACGATGTTAGAATGGCAAACAAATACAAAGCCCTTAAAGGTGTTGCCCCTGGTAGGGCATTATTTGGATACTGTTACAACAAAGAAAAAAAGCAACACGAGATTGACCCTGCTGTAGAAAAAGATTTACGATATATTTTTGATAGCTTTGATACCGGCGATTATTCCCTGAAACAGTTTGTAAGGTTTATCAATAAAGCAGGGATTACCAACCGAACGGGAAAGAAATGGACAAAGGGTAATATGTATTCTCTACTTACTAAATGTTTTTATGCAGTGGAATTTCTTTATCAGGGCGAAGCCTATAAAGGAAATCATCAACCATATTTTTCAAAGCATAGATTTGAAGAGAGGATGAAAAGGTTGGAAAGCAGTTATGTTGGTCGCACTGAAAACGAACCTACATTTCTGCTTGCGAAATACTTAAAATGTTCCTGCGGTTTGATGATGACAGGAGACCTGAAAAAAGGAACCTATATTTATTACAAACACACTTGTCCTAATTCCCCACGACAGGTTTATATACCTGAAAAGAAGATTTTTGAGATGCTGGATTCTGCTGTCCGAGAAATGAGGTATTCGCCCGATTTTGCTGATAGGGTCAAAACTGTAGCAAAAGAAATCCTGGAACAGAGAGCAGAAAATAATAAAAAAGGCAAAAAAGACATAGCCAAAAGCATACTTCATATAGACGAGAAAAAGGATAAACTCATTGACCTGTTTATGGGAGGAGAAATAGATAGGGACTCTGTAAAACGGAAAATGGATGAGTATGACAGAGAAGCAGGACTCTTATTAGAACGACAGAAATTGCTCAATTCAGATTATAGTAAAATTATTCTTGAAGTAATGGATTTGGTAGATGAACTTCGGGACAATCCGATAAAGTTCCTCGCAGAATCCTATAATAAAAAGACAAAACTTCTGGGGATAATGGCTGATGGGGTGATTATAGATAATGATGTCGCCCAGATTCTTTGGAAAGAGCCGTATAAGTTCCTATTGAAGAACGAGATATTAGAGTTCAAATCTAAATATGAAAAGGCAAAAAAAAAGGCACTCTACGAGGGTTCGCAGAATGCCAACTTACTCCCCCGGACAGACTCGAGACTGCCCGCACAAGACTGCTTCGCAGTCTTGTGCCTGAAATATTTCATCGCTTCACTCGAAATATTTCTTCGCCACTTCTCACCTGACCGGAAGAGCAAAAAAAATCCCGGCTTTTTGCCGGGATTTTTCTCGCTCCCCCGGACAGACTCGAACTGCCGACCTAGTGGTTAACAGCCACCCGCTCTACCAGCTGAGCTACAGGGGATTGTTATTGAACGGGTAAATATAACCAGAAATGAAAAAAAATGTCAAGTGCCGCGCTTTAATATTTTCATTTTTATATAAATATGCGATACTACGGGCTGGTATGGACAATCGGGACATCGCGGATATCCTCCGCGACATCGGTACCTACATGGAACTCATGGGCGAAAACCCCTTCAAGACACGGGCCTTTCTGGCCGCGGCCCGGTCGGTCGAAACCTACCCGGAACCGCTCGAACGCTGCGCCCGGGGCGGCAATCTCCCCGCGATCAAGGGTGCCGGGGCCTCGATCCGGAAAATCATCATGGAGATTCTCGCTGACGGCATGTCGTCCGACCTCGAAGCTCTCAAGGCGTCGATCCCGGAAGGCGTCACGGAACTTCTTACCCTCCAGGGAATGGGGCCCAAAAAGGTGCGGGCGGTCTGGAAGACACTCGGGATCACCGGCCTGGGCGAACTCGAGTACGCGTGCAGGGAAAACCGCCTTCTCTCACTCGATGGGTTCGGTGAAAAAAGCCAGGAAAAGATCCTCAAGGCGATCGAGTTCAGAAAGACGAACCGTGGAAGTTTTCTCCTCCACGAAGCGGCGGCGGTCGCGGAAGAGATAAAAAAGATACTCGAAGCCTCGGGTTTTTTTAAATCGGTCACGGTCGCGGGCAGCCTCAGGCGCGGGAAAAAATACGTGAAGGACGCCGATATTCTCGTCGTCCCCAAAACCGGTACGCCGCCGGAAAAGATCGCCCCGTCGCTTATCGGACTTGCGGACTCAGACGGGATTATCGCTTCGGGGCCGACAAAAGTATCGATCCGGCGTCACGGCCTCCAGGTGGATTTCAGAATCGTCCCGGAGGAATCCTCAGCCGCCGCGCTCCAGTACTTCACCGGTTCGAAAGAACACAACACGATGCTGAGGGGCAGGGCAAAGGATGCCGGCCTGAAACTGAACGAGTACGGGGTTTACCGGGGCGATGAACGCCTTGCCGCGGAAAAGGAAGAAGACGTCTACCGGCTGCTCGGTCTTCCGTGGATCGCCCCCGAATTGAGGGAGGCAGCGGGTGAAATCGGGGCGGCTGAAAAGGGCGCACTTCCCCGCCTTATCGAAAAGACCGATATCAGGGGGATGATCCATGTCCATTCGAACTATTCCGACGGCAGGTACACCATCAGGGAACTCGCCGAAGCATGCAAACACCGCGGGTTTTCGTATCTCTGCCTTACGGATCATTCCCGAAGCGCCTATTACGCGGGCGGGCTTTCGATCGAACGCCTTCGGGAACAGAATGCGGAAATAAAGCGGATAAACGAAGAGACCGCCCCCTTCCGCGTCTTTTCAGGGATCGAGTCCGATATTCTTTCCGACGGAAGCCTCGACTACCCCGACGAAGTACTCGCCTCACTCGATTTCACGATCGGCTCTATCCATTCGAAGCTCACCATGAAAAAGGAAGAGGCGACCGAACGCCTCGTCCGGGCGATCGCCAATCCCTGGCTGACAATATTGGGCCATATCAGCGGGAGGCTGCTCCTTTCTCGCGATGGCTACCCCTACGACGAGGAACGGATCCTCGACGCACTCGCCTCCTCCGGTGCCGTTCTCGAACACAACTGCAACCCGCACCGCCTCGATCCGGACTGGGAGTTTCTCAAAAGGGCGAAAGAGCGGGGCATCCTCATCTGCCTGAGTCCGGACACCCATGATATCGACGGCTTCGACGATATCGCATTCGGCCTCACCATGGCGAGGAAGGCGTGGTGTGAAAAGGCGGACGTGCTGAATACTCTGACGGGAGATGAAATCGATGGATACTTCAAAAGAAGAAAAAAGCAAAAGGGCGCTTGAAATACTTTCGATACTCGAATCGGTCTATCCCGATCCCAAACCCCTGCTCGATTACACAAACGCGTTCGAACTCCTCATTGCCACGATCCTGGCCGCGCAATGCACGGACGGGCAGGTCAACAAGGTCACCCCTGCGCTCTTCAAAACATACCCGGACGCGCGGAACCTCGCCGCCGCCCCCCTCCCCGGCCTCGAAACCATCATCCGCTCGACCGGATTCTACCGCAACAAGGCAAAGGCGATCAAGAACGCCTCGGCGGCCATTGTCGAACGCTTCGGCGGCGAGGTCCCGCAAAGTATCGATGAAATGGCGTCGCTTCCCGGCTGCGGCCGCAAAACGGCCAATGTCGTCGCGGGACATTGTTTCGGCATCCCGGCGATCATGGTCGACACCCACCTGAAACGCGTCGCGGACCGCCTTTCCCTGAGTACATCGGCGAACCCCGACCGGATCGAACGTGAATTGCGTGAGATTATTCCCGAAGAAAAACAGACCGGTTTCTCCCTGCACGTAAACTATCACGGCAGGTACCGGTGCAAGGCGAAAAAACCCCTTTGTCCCGAATGTGAAATTACCCGCTTCTGCCCCTACCCGAATAAAACGGCCTGATTTCGTAAAAACGAAAGTTTTTTATTGACGACCGCCTTTCTCTTGCAACATTTTATTTTTTGTCATAGTATTGAGACCGATGCGGACGGGATACGTTTACGACGACATTTTCCTGAAACACGATCTTCCCGGCCATCCGGAAAACCCCGGGCGGCTTCGGGCGATCATGGAGTACCTCGAAGAACGCGGGCTTCTTTCCCGCATGGTGAAGGCAGCGGCAAGGCCTGCTTCCGAAGACGAACTCTGCACCTGCCACCACCCATCGCTCGTCCGGCTCGTCCGCGAACTGTGCAGCGAAGGATACGGCCAGATCGACGAGGATACCTACGTTAACCAATATTCGTATGAAGCAGCGTCCATGGCGGCGGGCGGAATGATCGACCTGACCCGTTCGATTCTCGCGGGCGACCTTTCGAACGGCATCGTCCTGGCCAGGCCGCCCGGCCATCACGCGACGACCTACCGGTCCATGGGCTTCTGCCTCTTCAACACGGTCGCCATCGGCATGAAAGCCGCCCTGAAAGATCCATCATGCAAAAAAGCGGCCGTCGTCGATATCGACGTCCATCACGGAAACGGAACGCAGGAGATTTTCTATAAGAATCCCGCCGCGCTGTACGTCTCGATACACCAGTACCCCCATTATCCGGGAACCGGGGCGCTGCTCGAACGGGGCGAGGGAGAGGCGGAAGGCACGACCGTCAACATTCCCTTTCCCCCATTCGCGGGCGACCACGCCTATACCGGCGCCTTTACGAAAATCGTTCTGCCGGTACTCGACCGTTTCCGGCCCGATTTTATTTTTATCTCCGTCGGCTTCGACGCCCACCGCGCCGACCGGCTCTCGGAGACGGGACTCGGGCTGCGCACCTATCACTGGATGTGCGGGTCGCTTGCAGCCGCCGCGAAAAAACTGTGCTCCGGCCGTATCGTCTTTTGTCTTGAAGGCGGGTACAACCCCGGCGTCCTCGCCGCCGGAACCGGCAACATCGTGCGGAGCCTCATCGGTGAATCGTCGTTCGACGACCTGTCCTTCGACGACACTTCGTTCGGCGAGGCGGAACCGGAATGCGACGTGACCGCGGTGCTCAAGAGCGTCGAACACCTTCACAATCTATGCTGACAACACCCCGTCGTACCCCGAAAGGCCGAGTCCTTCTTTCATCCTGACAAGCTGTTTCATCAGGTTTTCGTTCACCGGGATGCCGCCGCGCTTCCTTAAGACCTCCGTCTCGTATTCCTTTTCACCCGCGGTGTAAATCCTTTGTTGTCCCGGTTCCTTTTTCGAGTTCCTGAGCCGGCGAAGGATCTCCCCCGCCGTCTTTTTAAAGCGCGGAAGCGGCAGGAAATTCTCGATATTGATCGCGGCGAAAAAATGGCCCAGCCGGTACGGCGTTCGGTTCCCGTCGTCGTCGTACCCGCTCAAACCTTTCAGAAAGGCGCCGTCCTGAAGCGCGGCGGAAAGGATCTCGATCATGATCGCCCACCCGTATCCCTTGTGGCCGCCGAGTTCCTCGCCCGCGCCCCCCATGGGCAGAAGGGCGGCGGTCCCGTCCACAAGGTCTTTGAGAAGTTTTTTCGTTTCCGTATGGGGCTTTCCCTCCGCGTCGATCGCCCACCCTTCGGGGGTGGGTTTCCCCGCCCGGTCGAGGAGTTCGATTTTACCGCGTTGTGAAATCGAGGTCGCGCAATCGATGAGAAAGGGAAAGGGTTCGTCCGTGGGAGCGCCGAATGTCAGCGGATTGGTGCCGTACATCGGTTCGACCCCGAATGTGGGCGGAATCGAGGGACGCGCGTTGGTGATACTCACCCCGACCATCCCCGCCTCGACCGCCATAAGCGCGTAGTAACCCGCGATCCCGAAATGCGTCGAGTTACGGACCGCGGAGCTTCCCATACCGTACATCCTGGCCTTGTCGATCGCCAGCCTCATGGCCTTGTATGCGACGAAATGGCCCATGCCGTGCCCGCCGTCGATGGTCGCCGTTGTTTCCGTTTCCTTTACGATCGTGATGTCCGTGACCGGTTTCTGGATCCCTGCTTTTATACGGTCATAATAAAGGGAGAGCCTCCCGATACCGTGCGAATCGATACCCCGAAGGTCTGCGGTTATAAGCACATCGGTACAAACCCGCGCTTCCGCCTCTGGAACACCAAGACCGCAAAAGACATCAAATGTGAACCGCCGCAGCACCTCGACATCGATATTGACGTGTTTTACATCGTTTATATCCATCATTTTCTCCTCATCTGTCTTTTTCAAAAAACGGCCGCTTTCATCAATGCCAAAGATATCCGTAAAGCCGCATCCCGCCGTTCCCGTTACCGGCTGCCCAAGTGTAAAGAGATTCGTCACATCTGTCAAGAAGCCCCACATTCCGGCCTTGACAGGATGAGGCTGGACGAGTAGGTTGTCGTTATGGGCCTTGAAGACAGGGATTACATGAAATGGAATCCGCCGAGGAAAAAAACGCCGCAAAAACCGTCACTCTGGAAACGGATAAAATTCCGGCTATATACGTTCTTTCGGAAGCAAAACCCGGATCGTGAGCGGCGGGGATGAAGACGTGAGTTTTTCTACATAATAAAAGTGGCTTTATCGACGAACTTGCTCAGCAGTTCGACATCCGATCGTTCGATTTCGATAAACTCGATACCATTGATATAATATTCTTTTTCGCTGATATAATCTTCCCAGATGACTTTCCCGGTCACCTTGATTTTTCCGGAACCCGCAGGAAGCGTGAATTTGAGATCCAGAATCTGGCCCGGGATCAGCGACGAACGCGTTATCAGGCAGATACCGCTTTGGCTGAGATTTTTGGAATCAGCTCCGTAGGAGGCTTGTTCCCGACTCATATTGTACTCCACATCCAATGAGATATTAATACGTTTGTGTCTTCTTCGTTCTTGCATACGCTTTTCCTCCCTATAAACTCATCCGGGCCGACGGCCTTCCGTTTATCGTTTACCTGCCGGTTTTGTGCCGTGAAATCCATTCGCATATATCGTCGATGACCGCGCGGTCGACGTGGCCGGGCGTCTGATATTCCTGCGGCGTGCTTTTACCTTCCCCGCTCATGAAAAGATGATTGAGCCGCTCGTACAACCTGAACCCGACATTTTCCTTTCCGCCGAGCGAGGCTTTCCACGCATTGAAATCTTCGACCGTTACCTGGTAATCGCGCGCCCCCTGCAGGATCAGCAATGGCCGGCTTATTCTCTTTGCCGTATCGATCGGACGATAATCACGCAAATCGAGCCAATAGGCCGCCTGCAATCCCATAAGCTTTTCTTTCGGGGTATCGGGGGCGAGCCCTTCACTCTTTATAAGCTCTGCCGCCGTCTCCAGTTCGCCGATCTTCTTTTTATCGTCTTCAGAGATCATCCCGTCGAGCCGAGCCAGATAAGCGGTCTGTTCGAGAATGATATCTTCGAGTTTCCTTGTCGGGCCCGCCATGATGATGAAGCCGGCGATCTCCTTATCCAGAGAGCCGATCCGCGGGGCGAGCATTCCGCCGAGACTGTGACCGAGAAGAAAAACACGATCGCTGACTATTTTTTCCTCCCCGCGAAGCAAAGCGGCCGCCCGGATCGCGTCCGCGATCGTTTCTTCCATGACGGTGATGGTGTGTTCTTCCTTTACAAGAATCGCCCCGTAATGCTTTGTCCGTTTCTCGTACCTCAACACGGCTATGCCGTTCGAAGCGCACCCCCACGCGATGTCGCGAAAAGGTTTGTTGGGACCGACCGTCTCGTCCCTGTCGTTCGGTCCCGAACCATGAACCAGAACGAGGCCGGGAAACGGTCCTTTGCCGCGGGGTACGGTAAGCGTTCCCGGCAATTTCCACCCGGCCGTTTCCACGATCACTTCCTTTTCCTCGAAAAAACCGGTCTTTACGTAGTCCGGCGGGACGTAGGCAAGGGCCGAATAGGCGGGGACGACCGTGAGTGAGGTGATTGTTTTTCGCGGGGTGAACGTGATTTTTACGTCGATCGCGCCGGCTTCGAATTGACAGGTGATATACACCGACCTGAACTCGCCCGTTACCTCGCTCTCTTCATTGAGTACGTTCCTGAACGTTCCGTACGGCCGGACGAATCCTTCCCACCCGGCGATAAACGCCTCTTTCGAGACCTTGTTTTTGAGAAGCAGATTACATTGCCGGTATACTTCATCATAATGCTCTCGGACAAGGTGATCGACCATTTCCCGTGCGAGCATACCGCACTCCTTTTGACCGGGAGGGCCCGCGCCGCATCCTTCCCCCAGCATGAGGACACAGGGAAGGGAGACGAACAACGCGAAGTTTTTCATGGTTCAATCCGCCCTTTTGCCTGAAATACCGTGACGCGACCGTTCCACGCGATCGATCCTTAAAAAAGGGATCCCGCGGCATTTCACATCGGTCCGCCTCTATCAATTGTAGGGTGAGAAGCAGCCGTTTGTCAAATCCGATTCGGGAAAAAAGACAGGGCATCGGGAAGCGATAACGACCCAAACGCGAAACTCAATATCCGAACGGGGAAGGCATGTCACGGAAGGTCCCGCATGCGGACGACGGCCGAGCCGAGTCCCGCCGCCACAAGCAGAAAACCCGGCAGAAAAAGCCACCACAGGAAATCACGGGGCATATACGTCGAAAAACCTTCGGGCCCCTGTTCCAGCAATATCCGCAGCCCCGGTTCGAGAAAAGCGGCAAGGCAGAGGATGCACCCCAAAAGAAAAACAAGAAAACCGGGAAGTGTGAACGATATATCTCTTGAAGAAAGAAGCACAATGCCGCCCCAGACAATAAAGAGAACGGAGATAAGGGCGGGACAGAGCCACGGCCCCAACCAGACCCAGGGAATGAGAAAGAGGACATCCCACTCGAGGAAATCGAGCGGCCAGTTGATGAACACCTTCAGCCACAGATAATAGGTGAGATCCCATATGCCGAAGATAAGCACGAAACAGGCAAAAACCCGGACCGGCTTTTTCTTTTCGACCAGAACCGCGACTGCCAGGATCATGACGACCGTCGCCGCCTCCCTGCAAAGTTCCAAAAGAAGATCCCCGCGTGAAAACATCGTAACGGGAAATATCAGTCGGATATTGCCGGGGTAGTAGAGTTCGCGCAGATACACGACCAGGGCCGCTTCAAGTAATCCCATGGCAACGGCATACAGAACGATCCAGATCAAGACGAACCGGTAGTCCTTTCTCGATTCCATACCTCACCCTCTCATTTATTGTTGTTCCGATCCCGCGCGCGGCGCCGCTTCTTCACCCGCTTTCCCTAACGGAGAGGTAAAAACCCAGCCGCCGGAAGAGGATACGCCATCGGAGGCCGTTTGCGTATCATAATCGACAAGCTCGATCCTGAAAATGAGAAAAGTATCTGGTGGGACGAGTCCGGGTACTCCCGATCCGCCGAAACCATAGTCCGGAGGAACGACGATCACCCTCGATTCGCCCTTTTTCATCTGCATGATCGTCTCTTTCAATCCCTTGATGATATCGCCGGTGATAAATATCGAATAATCGGTTGAGCTTTGTGAACTCATGATAACCGACCCGTCGGGGAGTTCGACCGTATAGACAATGACGAGTCTGTCTCCTTCTTCCGGGGGTTCACCCTCCCCTTCCCGTTCGATCAGATCGGCCAACCCCTGGGGATTTTCGGCAACCCCCGGCAGGCGCCGCTCGAGCTCCAGGCGCTGATTTTCCATCACACTCCGCTTCCGGTCCCGTATCCTGTTCGTCACATTGCCCCGAAGTTTCTCGAACATATCGTCATCGACCCTGAATGCGTTTGCCGCGCTTCCAATCCGTATAACGGTCGCTTTCTTTATATAATCTCCCCGCTGAAGGGCATCGACGGTTTCCGTGCCGCGTATCACCCTGCCGAAAGCGGGCTGCAGGCCGTCGAGCCAGGGGGCGGGGACACGGTAAACGGCGAACCCGCTTCCATGGACCTCGTTCCCGCACCTGACCATCGAAATGGTATAAGGGACATTATGCGTTACTCCCGGATTGGATTCATATGGTATCGTATAACCGGGACCGCCCCGGCCGTCACCGTAAGGATCTCCGCCTGCGACCATGAGATTGTCTATGACATCGTAAAATACGGTATTTTCGTAAAAACGGCGCCCGATGCTTCCGCCGTCTTTGAACAAACCGGAAGCAAGACCGACGAAATTGGAAACGGTCATCGGCAGTTTGTCAAAGTCGAGTCTGAGAGTAAACGTCCCCCTGTTTGTTTCGATATCCGCATAGAGTCCGGGAGGAAGGTTCCTTCCGTCATTCTCGCAGCAGAAAAAAAACAAGAGGCAGACAAGGGTAATGAAAACAAAACGAATCATTGTCATCGCGCCGCCCGCCTATTCTTCTCCGCCGTATTCATTGTACCATGCCCGCTCCTCAAACGGCTTTTTTTCCTTTTGCGCGCATGATTCCACGGGGACACCCAGGGGCAGGATGACCCGGACCTCCCGGTTATCCGGCAGACGCAGCAGGCGTTTCAGCTTTTCCGCCTTTCCGTCAACACGGATATTCCCGTCGATCCACACCGATGCGTACCCGAGCGCGGTAATCGCCAGCAGCATGTTCTCCGTTGCCGCGGCGCAATCCTCGACCGCGAACGAAATCCCCTTGTAAACCGGGCGGTGTTCGACGATACAGGCAATGACCGCCTTCGCCGACGAGACGACCGGTTTTTTCACGATACCGGCTAAGTCCCGGAGCCTGGATTCATCGTCGACAATGACAAACGCCGTTGTCTGTTCATTTCTCCCCGAAGGGGCCCGGATTCCGGCATCAACGATCCTTTCGAGATCCTTCCTCGGGATCGGAATGTCCCTGAAATCCCCCCGGTAACTATGCCTTTTTTCAATCGCCGTAAAAAGATCCATCGATATATATCCTCCGTTTCTATGTTTTAATCAATTTCGCGATGAGAAAGGCCATCTCCATACTCTGCGCGTAATTGAGACGGGGATCGCAATATGATTGATAATTCCGTGAAAGATCGTTGGCCGTCAGGTCGACCGCCCCCCCGATACATTCGGTGACATCATCGCCGGTAAGTTCGAAATGGACGCCGGACAGGATGCTCTTCCGGTCCCGGTGGATGACATAACTTTCCTTCAATTCCCCGAGTATATTGTCGAAATTCCGTGTTTTCACTCCGGTTTCGGTGATATCGGTATTGCCGTGCATGGGATCGCAGCTCCAGGTGACCGACTGGCGGGATTTCCGTACTGCCGCAATCAGGCCGGGAAGAACGTCGCCCGCCCTGTCCCTGCCGAGTCTCGTGATGATCGTGATTCTTCCCTTTTCGTTTTTCGGATTGAGTATGCCGATCAGACCGGTCATCTCATCCTTGTCGATTGACGGACCGATTTTTATGGCGATCGGATTATCGACCCCCCTGAAATATTCGACATGCGCGCCGTCCGGATGCCTGGTCCTTTCACCGATCCAGAGCATATGCGCTCCGCAGTTGAGGTAACGGCCGAGCCGTTCATCCCGTCTCGTCATCGCCTCCTCATAACCCAGGTGCAGCCCCTCGTGCGAGGTATAGAACTCGATACTGCCGAGTGTATCGGTATTGACCCCGCCGAATGTTTCCATAAAACGTATCGCATCGAGGATCTGTTCCAGAATGTCGCGGTATTCGGGCCATTTTTCAGTTTGTTCGATTTCATAGAGATTCCATGTAAAGGGCCGGTGCAGGTCGGCGAACCCGCCCGCGATCAGGGCCCGGATATAATTGATGGTGACAGCCGAATGATAAAAACTTTCCAAAAGCCTCAGACTATCGGGCTCCCGCTTCGCTTTCTCCGGATCGTAACCATTGATGCCGTCCCCGCGGTATACGGGAATCTCGACGCCCTTTATCACTTCCGTTTCATTGGAGCGGGGTTTCGAATACTGCCCGGCGATTCGTCCGATCCTGATGACCGGTTTTCTCGCCGCATAGGTGAGGATCACACTCATCTGCAGAATGATCTTGAACTTGTTGGTGATCGTCCTTTCGTTGCAATCGATGAAACGCTCGACGCAGTCCCCCCCCTGTAAAATGAATCCTTCTCCTTCCCCCGCCTCACCGATTTTCCGTTTGAGACGGTCGATTTCACCCGGTGAAATCAAGGGCGGATAACTCGTAAGCCGCCCGATCACCCTCCGGTACCCCTCATCATCCCGGTAGACCGGCTGTTGAAGCGCCTTTTTATTTTGCCAGCTCGAGGGGGTCCATTCGTTTTTTCGTTCGGCTTTTTCATCCATTATCCGCAACTCCCGTATCGGAAATAGTATTTTTCGGTTCGAACATATCGTCTAAAACAGCAGGGAACCGGGATCGTCCCATTTCGTATAAAGTTTGCAGTTCGGTCTCAGAATGAGGTATTTGAGTACTTCCTTCGCCTCCACATTCATGCAGTCGTCGTCGAGCACCGTTGAAATACCCGAAACCGAATAGCGAAGCGCGCCGAAGGGGAGGCGTTCGAGTTTTTTTCCCTTTGCGACGATATGCTCCTTGATCGCGAGGAGCGTCGCCTCACACGAGCGATGTTCGTCGATCCATTCGTTGATCTTCCCCACCTCTATGCCGTCCGGTTCGGGCGTTTTATACAACACACGGAATGTCAGCTGGTCTGCCCCGAGCCGCAGCGCCCGTTCGAAAACCGCTTCAGGGCGTTTCCCGTTATAGAAATCCGTCATGTTCAGCGACAGACGGAGATTGAAATCGAGCTCCTTTATCTCACGGCACAACGAAGCGATATCGACCTTCAGGTTGTCCGGGGTACGATTGTAATCGGCGTTTTCGTCGTCGGAAAAGATACTCGAAAGGCTGACCGATATGGTTGCGATCTTGATTTCGTTTCTGAGCCATTTGAGCTTCTCCCGGTCGAGACCCGCTCCGGCGGTTTGCAGCTCCATCCAGCGGAAAGGATGTTCGAGCGACTGGTTCCATGTCGAGAGGTTTTCGAGAAAACCGGGATTGAGAATCGGTTCTCCGCGCCCCGTCAGAATGATGGTATTACACCCGTTATCGCGGGCAAACGCGAGCCGGGCCATATAATCCCTCCGGTACAGATGCTTTAACCGTTTGTTTTTCTCGATCTGATTGATATAGTGGCTGTCGTCGTGAAGCCGTGAAACACAAAACCGGCAACGGTTATAACAACCCGCGGGAACCACGATTGATAATGTCTGGACTTCCATGCCTTCGCCTCCGGAACATCAATACATACGTTCCATTCGATTGAACGCCGGAGATTACAGACGGTCGATGTGACCGCACACCGTTTCCTCGGTCAATCCAAGGTGATCCGCGACTTCATTCCCCGGTCCCGACTCCCCGAAGCGTTCGATCGAGACGATCCGGTCGCCTTCGCGCGAAAGACCGTGCCAGCCCATGCCGATTCCCGCCTCGATGAGCAGGCGGCGGGCGTTATCCGGCAGGAGTGAACGCCGTATGGCGTCATCCTGTTCCAGAAAAAGCGACGGCGCGATCATGGAGACCACGCGTATTTTTCTCGCGCTTCGTTTTTTTGCTGCGGTGATCGCCAGCCCCACTTCCGACCCCGAGGCGGCAATCACGATTTCCGGTTCACCGTCCGAATCCATGGCGATATAGGCGCCACGCCGTATATGGTCCTTCCATTCGGCATCGTGTTTTTCGAAAACGGTGAGATTCTGACGCGTCAGAAGAACGGCGACCGGCCCGTTTTTCCTTTCGAGCGCCATCCGCCATGCAGCTGCGGTCTCCTGCGCGTCCGCCGGCCGGAGGACGAGGAGGTTGGGGATGCTTCGCAGCGCGGTAATCTGTTCGATCGGCTGATGTGTCGGCCCGTCTTCACCCACGAAAATCGAATCGTGCGTGAACACATAGATGACGGGTAGCTTCATGAGCGCCGCGAGACGAATCGACGGCCGCATATAATCGGAGAAAATGAGGAAAGTGGCGCAAAAAGGGCGTATCCCTCCGTGAAGGGCCATACCGTTGACGATCCCCCCCATGCCGTGCTCGCGTATCCCGAAGTGCATGTTTCTCCCAAGGGGCTGATCCCGCAGGAAATCGCCCATTCCCTTCAGTTCGGTATTATTCGACGGAGCGAGGTCCGCGCTTCCCCCGATCAGATTGGGGATCGAAGGGGCGATCGCGTTGAGGACCTTCCCCCCTGCGCTCCTGGTCGCGAGTTTTTCACCCACGGAAAACTCCGGATACGGCAGATGTCCGGGAATTCGTTGTTCGAAATAATTCTTCCACTCCTCAAACAGCGCCGGATTCTCCGATTTCCACGCATCAAAGACTTCCCGCCATTCTTCGTACGCCGCTTTCCATACTTTCCCCTTCTCCCTGAAATAAGCAATCGCCTCCGGATGAATATAAAACCGTTCGTCCGCAGGGATTCCCAGTGCCTTTTTTGTCGCCGAAACCTCTTCTTCACCCAGCGGCGCGCCGTGCGTTTTGTGCGAGCCTTCGAGATTCGCCGAACCCTTTCCGATCACGGATTCGAGGAGGATGAAGGACGGTTTATCCGTTACGCGGCGGGCCTCCGCGGCCATTCGTACGATCCCCCCGATGTCGTACGCGCTGCCCGACTGGACATGCCAGCCCGAACTTTTAAAGCGCCCGGCGACATCATCGGAAAAAGCGAGATCCGTCGATCCTTCGATCGTTATCCTGTTCGAGTCGTAGAACAGCACGAGTTTGCCGAGGCCGAGATGGCCGGCGAGGGACATCGCCTCGAAAGCGACCCCTTCCATTAAATCCCCGTCACTCGCCAGGACGTAGGTATAGTGATCGATGACCGTGTGTTTGTCCGTATTGAAACGGGCTGCGAGCATTTTTTCCGCGATCGCGAATCCGACGGCGTTCGCGACCCCCTGACCGAGGGGACCCGTCGTCGTTTCGACCCCCGGCGTCATGCCGTATTCGGGATGGCCCGGTGTTCTTGAGCCGAGCTGCCGGAAACTCTTGAGATCGTCGAGACTCACATCATAACCTGAAAGATGCAGGAGGGAATAGAGAAACATGGACCCGTGCCCGGCTGAAAGGACGAACCGGTCGCGATTAATCCAGCGCGGCTCCGGCGGACAGTGGCGTAAAATTTCACCGTATATTACCGAACCGAGTTCCGCGCACCCCATCGGCAATCCGGGATGGCCCGAGTTCGCCTTCTGGACGCCATCCATGGCGAGTGATCGTACGGAAAGGGCGACAGAAGCGATCGCCTTCATGGTTACAGGCGTCATCGTGTCATTGTTATTACCGTCATTCATCACAATTTCCTCCTCTGTACATCAATACCGTTATCGTTTATATCGATCGAACAATAATTGCCATCCTTGAACGCGCCCGGGTTGACACAGAGACACGTTCCGATCGTATCCGTCCCGGCGGATTCATGGATATGCCCGCACAGGCACAGATCGATACCATTTGTTTCAATTATATCACGCACTGCCTGCGACCCGACATGGACGCTTTTCCCCGCCACATCGAGTGACGTATCCCGCGGCGGTGCATGAGAAACGAGAATTTTCATTATTATCCCTTCGGAAGATGCCAGTTCATCGAGCGCATCCTTGATAATCCCGCCGAGATTCCGGTCCTCATATTCCATGGGTGTGTGAAAGGGAGTCGGGTTGCTTCCGCCCAGACCGATAAAACCATATCCTTCTTCGACAAAACATTTACCGTGAATATTGATACTCTGCTCCTCGAGGAACTCGAGCACCCCTTCCCTGTCCATATTTCCCGGTATCGCCAGGATCCTTTTACCGGAAAGGAGGAAGTGTTCCAGCACCTTTGTCGCCTCCCTGTATCCGCCGAGCTGAGTGATATCGCCGTTCAGGACGACGATATCACAATCCTTTTCAATCTTTAATACCGTCGAAATATGCTTCATGTCTCCATGAATATCCGAAACACACAATATTCGCATGGCATCTTTTGCCTTTATCTCTTTTTCTTTTTCTTTTTCTTCTTTTTCTTCTTCTTCTGTCCTTCTTCAGCCTGAAGAGTTTCCGCTTCGGCGGACTGCTGCTCCTCCGGATTTGCTTTTTCCTTCACCTTTTTCTGCTCGGGTTCAGGAGGAGGCGCGGCGGACTTTTTCCCGTACATCACTTCCTGCTTTTCCTTTTTCTTTTTCTCCTTGACATTCTGCCAGGTCAACAGAATCGGAGACGCGATAAAGATAGAGGAATAGGTACCGGAAATAATACCGATGATGAGACTCAAGGCGAAATCCTTTATTACACCCGTTCCGAAGATAAAAATGGCGGTGACCGCTATCAATGTGGTGAGCGAGGTGATGATCGTTCTGCTCAACGACTGGGTGATACTCGTATCGATGATCGATTCCCTGTCCATATCGCGAAGCAGCTGGACGTTTTCACGAATCCGGTCGAAGACGACGATCGTATCGTTCAATGAATAACCGATAATCGTCAGGACCGCCGCGATGGTCGACGCCGTTACCTCGATCTGGAACACTCCGATAAATCCGAGCATGATCAGAACATCATGAATAAGGGCGACGATCGCGCCGATTGCATATCCAATCTTGAACCTGACCGCGACATAAATGAGGATCAGGATCATGGCGAGCAGAACACTCCACAATGCGCCCGACAGAAGCTCCTGGGACAAACTCGGTCCGACAAAGTCGCTTTTCGGAAGCAATATCGATTCCCGCGGGAATTGGCTCGCAAGGAGTTCCTTGACACGGGCTTCCGTGATATCGAGAAGTTCCGTATCTTCGGGAGTTCCGGCATCTTCCGGTATTCCGGCATCTTCCGGTGTTCCGGCATCTTCCGGGGCCTCAGCGGCGGTCCCTTCATCTCCCTGTTCTCCCGCATCCGATCCTTTATCCGGCGCCGCCATACTTCCTTTATCCGGCGCTGTTTCATCTTCGCCGTTCGCACCTTCCGTTTCGACATAATTGCCGATGCTTATTTTGAGCATAAACTCCTGACTCAATTCGTCACCGATCTGCTGTACGGAAATATCACCGAGCGGTTGAAGCGCCGAACGGACTGTATCAAGCGAGGCGAATATTTCGTCCCGGCTCTGTACCGGTATATGAAAGAGGAGCCCCGATCCTTTGGAAAGGAGTTTGGGCTCGTCCTGCGAGATGATCTTTTCCGGTGAAGCGTTTTCGTATGCCCTGATCGAGACATCCATTCCTTCGATACGCTTCAGGTCGGCTGCAAGCTGACCGACGGTTTCATAATTTTGAAGTCTGAATTCGTAGCGGTTTTCTTCTTCTCCCATGTCGAGTTTCATCGTAAGGACACCGCCCATAAGCCGTACCTCGACAAATCCCTCGCCTTCGTAATCGATTGAAAAGGCCACCGGTGCGATCTGAACCTGCATATTGAGCCCGCCGGTAAAATCGATTCCCAGATTGAACTGTCCCCAAAAAAGTGTTCCGACGCCCAATCCGATGATGAGAAGCAGCGAGATGATGAACATGACAACCCGTATTCTGGTAAATTTAATCACTTTTTTCATTTCGAGACCCTCCAGCCGAGGCTTAAGCGCTTGGCCTTGAACACATCGGTAATAAAATCAAACATCAGTCGTGCAACAAAGAGTGCCGTTATCATCGAGCAGACGATGCCGATGGCAAGCACCCATGCGAAACCCTGTATCGGTCCTTTCCCGAAATACGCCAGAACGACCGCGGCAATAAAGGTCGTTATGTTCGCGTCGACAATAGTGAGAAAGGCCTTTGAAAATCCGGTGGAAACAGCCGCCTTCCTCGACTTCCCTATTTTATACTCTTCCTTGATACGTTCGAAAATAATGACATTCGCATCCACCGACATACCGATGGTGAGGATAAACCCGGCGATACTCGGAAGGGTAAGGGTAAAATTCAGCACGGAGAGGGCCGCGGCCATCAGAAAGAAATTGAGGCAAAGCGCGACATCCGCGACGATCCCGCCGCCCTTGTAATAGACCAGCATAAAACCGATCACGAGTATTACCCCGAGTAAAATGGCATTGAGTCCCTGATTGATCGAATCTTCCCCGAGTGACGCCCCGACCGCCTCCTGCGCGATGATTTCGAGGGGAACGGGAAGCGCCCCGGTACGAAGGACGAGGGCGAGGTCCTGTGCTTCCTCGACCGTGATTCCCTGGCCCCTTACCTGGACCCTGTCCCGAATCGGTTCCTCGATCGTGGCCTGGAACTTGATCTTGTCGTCGAGAAGAATGGCGAGGGTTTCCTTTTCGTTATCCGAGGTCAGCTTGTAAAAGCGTTCACCGCCTTCCGAACTCAGGTTGAAGGTGACGATCGGTCTCAACATCGTCGGATCGCGCTGAACCTGGGCGTCCTCGATATAATTACCCGAAAGTCCGATCGCCTCCTGGATAACGGCGTATCCTTCCGTCTCGTCGTTCCCGTACTTGTCCTTTTTCACCACCTCTCGGGCGACGGTGCCGGCGGGGATAATTCCCTGGGCGCGGAGGCTTTCCGTGTCCAGTCTGAAGTTCCCGCCCGATTTTTCGATGTATTCCCGGAGTTTGTCCGTCGCTTCCTTGTCGACGATATGAAAGTTGAGCCGCCCCTTTCCCCGGATGACGCCCCTGATTCGTTCGGGGTCGGCGACGCCGGGAAGTTCGATAATGATCCGTTCCTCCCCCTGTCTCCTGATCTGGGGTTCCGTTACCCCGAACTGGTCGATCCTGTTGTTGAGGATTTCGAGTACGCGTTTCATCGCGTCTTCCCGCTGTTCGGTGCTGATCGGTTCACCCCTGTCTTTCGCCATTTCCTCGAAATTAGCGCGGATCGTTATTTTCATCCCGCCCATCAGATCGAGGCCAAGTTGAACCGTTCCCCTTCTCGTTTCCTTGAGGGCGGTAATTTCGTTATGATAATGATCCTCGATCGCCGTCATCATATCCGCCCTGCGTAAAAAGCATTTGAAAGCGGAGGTGACGGTTGCAACCGGGGGGCCGGATTTTTTTATGCTTTTGTAGTAGAGATCGATATTTTTTTTGAGAAATCCATACTCTTTGGGTAATGGAATATCCACGATTTCACGCTGGAAAACCTCTTCAAAAATCGACCGGTTGATGATTATGAAATACCCGTCGGGGTATTCTTTTTCCGAAGAGGCATATTCTTCCGCCTTGTCCCTCACCCGTTTGGTCAACTCGAAATCCTCGAACGCCTCCTCATCGTAGAAAAGCCCGTCCCGTATAATCCGGTTCAGTTCCGACACAAAGTCCTCTTTCATCCCTTCGGTCACTTTCTTTTCCGCCTCATAGCCGGAGACAAGTGCCCGCCCCTGATCCGATAGCTTTTCTTTCAGGAAGGCATAAAGCGGCTCTTCCCCCTTTTTCAGCTTCGTAAGGAGCATTTCGGGATTTTTCAGATTGGAAACCGTATAGGGCTTAAGGAGAAGTTCTCTCAATTCGTCGATTGCTTCACGGGCTCTGTTCTGGGCATACACTTTTACCTGTGCATTCGAGCTCGACGACAATTCTCTTTTGGTCTCGTCAAGCTGGACATACCACTTGAAGGTCGGGTAAAGAAAGAAAGCGGCCACCCCGAGGAGAACAAGAATAATGACAAATCTGAAACGCTTACTCATCTGTTTCGCTCCATGAATAATATTTGATTATTGTACTATTTCGTTTCCGTTGTATCAATAGTATCCGGTCGGGAAATTACCGGAGGACCCGGTACGTTCAAGAAACGCTCGAGAAGCCTCAAGAATCCGTTTCTTCTTCCCCTTCATCGCTTTTTTTCACGACCGTTTGTACGGCATCCCGCGCAAACTCCAGTTTTGTATTATCATCGACTTTTATGACAACGGTTTTTTCCTTGACGCCGACGATTGTTCCGCGAATCCCGCCGATGGTTTGAACCTTATCACCCTTTTTCAATGCGTCGAGCATTTCCTTGAGTTCTTTCTGTTTTTTCCTCTGCGGTCTGATAAGAAGAAAGTAAAATACGGCAAAAATGGCGACCATCATCACAATCGTGGGGACCATACCCATCAGTCCGTCCTGGCCCTGGCCTGCCTGTAATAATGGAAGTGTTGAAAACATTTGACTCATGATATCTCTTCCTTTTTCGTTTTAATATTGTCAGTTATTGAAATAACAGATGTGAGCAAGAGTAACACGAATAATAAATGAGAGTCAAGGAATAAATGGTTATTTTGTTCGATCTTCCGCCGTGTTGCCGGAATTTTTCTTTTATCACCCCGAAAACGCAGACGTTAAAAGGTATCATCGCGAGGCGGCAGAGGTATAAAAGCATAACCGGCGGCGGGCCGTCCGGATCTACACCACTATGACTTTGTCGATATCACCGGGGACCATGTTGACACCGAGAATTCGCTTAAGATCCTCAAGGGAAACTTCATGCCCGTCGACATGCTTATTATATGATTTCAAAACGAGTCGTATTTCTTCGTCATCCCCGCTGTAAATGGCGGCGCAGAGTGCGGGCTTGAAAAGCCCCTTTTCCATGAGTTCCTCCGTATCCAGGTTCCCATACCGTCTTTTCGAGGATCCGTCGACGATCGCGCTGTTCCCCTGATAACCGACGGTAAACATAAAATTCTCTCTGCTTATCATTACCGGCACCTCCTCGTTCAGCAGCGTATGAGATGCATACAATTGTACAGATTTTTTACGGCCTGTAAAGAGTCTCCGGTAAAAGAACACGAAAGAAGGTACATATTCCGTGAAAAAAACCTCGCCGCACCGGCAGCGCGAACAATGTGGGATTGCACGCGACCGCCGATTCATGTACAATCGATATGGAGGATAATCGAGGTCGTCTCACGACCTCGATTATCGACTATCGCCAAACCGAAAGGGACCGTAATGATTTCATACAAAGCGCCGTCTTCCTCCCCCAACCGCACAACCACCCGGTTTCCGGGAAAGGGGGTGCCTTCATGGATATAAACCGGTTCGCGTCCGCCGACAACTTCGCGGCCCGCACGGGTATACGCCTCATCGAAGCGGATGAGGGCTATGCAAAGGCATCGATGGACATCACGAAAGATCACTTGAACAGCGCCGGAACCGTACACGGCGGAGTACTCTTTACCCTTGCCGATTTCGTCTTTGCCGTTGCCTGTAATTCCTACGGAACCGTCGCCGTCGCCGTGCACGCCTCCATTTCATACTTTAAAGCCGTCACGGAAGGAACACTCTCGGCAACCGCGCGGGAGGTTTCTCTCTCGAGAAAACTCTCCTCGTATACGATCGAGGTAAAGGATTCCGGCGGCGGACTCGTCGCCCTCTTCCAGGGTATGGCGTACAGGAAAAAAGACGCGATCGGGTGATGTTCCGCCGCACGTCATTATATAAAAAGGGCAATAATCGGTACGGTACAAAAAAAACGGGCCGCCCGCTGTCCGTCGGGACAGGGCGGCCCGTTATCGTCTTAGGAAATATATGTCCTCAGAAAGTAAAACCGATCTGCAATGCTGAAATGGGAACAATAGGCAGACCTACAAATAACGATTCGGTCAGCCCTTCCTGGAGAATATACCGCTCCATCCCGATCCAGGTTTGAACGAACATTCCCATACTTCCTCCGAACGACCACCGCCAGCGCCAGCCGAGATCGAAACCGACGGCGATATCGCTGTTCGATCCTTCGAGCTGCGTATCGATGACATCCGAGCCTTCCAGCTCGAGATTCAAATAGATATACGTCAAGCGGAATCCGGCGAAAAACGAATCGTACTGCTGGCTGGGGAAAAACCGGATACTGACACCCGCGTTGACGAACCAGGCGGAACTGCCTTCCGGTATTTCAACGTCCGGACTGATTATTCTCACCATACCGAACATATCGACGAAGGTGATATACGCGGTCGGTTCGAGTATATTCAAGACGGGAATACCCACTTCGATCCCGTACATACCCCATATCAGCGAAAACGGATTAATAGCAATGCTTACATTATAGGGATCCAATCCGGCATTTTCCTCTGCAGCGAGATAAAAGCCGCATGTCAGCATGATCAGGACAATACATCCTATTCGTTTTATCATTTCATACCTCCTCTTTGGAAAAATGATACACCTTGTGTACTCATATCAAATAATATCACTATTTCAGGAATTTTCAAATATATTTACCGCAGAATGAAGAAATATTTCCGTTCCCGGTTGTCACTTGCCTTAACATATGGGAAAAACCGCATTTTGACATAAAAGCCTGCGTTTTTAGAGGAACTTTTTGAGCCACACCGTGGCTTCCGCTTCATCCGTGAACGGACGCACCGGATAACCAGGCCGTTTGGGACCCAGAAAGAAAACATTCATCTTCCTGCTCTGCGGCGAGGTGACGATCACCGCCATCGCGCTGACCGCCCGGTTATCGAATGAAAACCGCGAACAATTGTGTGTTTTTCTGTCGAATCCTTTGATTGTTCTCAGATCGGCCAGTATCGGCAGCCGCTTTCCGTTTGTCAACTCCCTGATACCGCCGCTATGCCCGTTTCCCGGGGGAAGAACGCCTTCTTTCTTTTCATCGACGACAACCGACCGCAAAATACCGTCATCGCCGAGCCATATCATATTCCCGTTACACATAAATGTTTTGGACTCCATATTAATACACAGCCCTCCTGCACATAATAAGTATATGCATGGGACCGGATATTGCCATAGGAAATAGACAGTTTTTTGCTTAAGGGTTTCCCCTAGCCCTACCCAATTCGGTCCCCGATTTTACGGCCCTGTCTTTTATATTCGTGTTATTAATCGATACAGATTCGGGAAAGGGCGGCCGGCATGCGGCGTATTGATTGCCCGCTGGTCGCGGCCGCCTGCCGGGACGCGTCACCGCCCGCCGTAATCCATTCCGAACATCCGTTTGAAAATAAAATCGAGCGGACGCCCGGAAATCAACCGTATCGCTATTTCCCTCGCGACACTGCGCGCGATAATATAGCGGGGCCTGTATTTTTTTCTTCTGAATACACGGAATATCTTTTCTGCGGCCTCCCCGGCGGAAAGCCCCTTGCTTCCCCGTATAAAGGTATCCCTGAAACGATCCATGGTGTGCCGGTATTTATCGGCAACAAACGACATATCCTGTGTTTCGGCCTTTTTCCAGATCGGTGTATCGACACCCCCTGTTTGAAGAAGCACGGTTCTTATGCCGTAGGGAAGGAGTTCCCTGCGGAGGCAGTCGGCAAATCCCTCCAGGGCGAATTTGGTGATGACATACGGTGAGAGAAACGGCGCGGCGACACGGCCGGCGGCGGAACCGTTGAGGAGGATCACTCCCCTGCTTTCGGCGAGGAACGGAATGAGATCGCGGGTAATACGTATCAGGCCCAGGAGATTGACTTCGAGATTCGCTCTGTAAACCGAAATGGGAAGATTTTCGATGGGGCCGCCAAGGGCAATACCGGCGTTATTGACAAGGCACGCGCAACGGTAGCCCTCGCCGAGAAGGGATGCCACTTTTTGGATGAAACCGGAACAGGAGGCCTCATCCGTGAGGTCGAGATTTATATTGACGGATGCGGTCGTTCCCGGTTTTTCGAGATACGTCGCACATACCGGGTACCCGTGCTCCCGGAACACGCCGGCAAGATGCATCCCGATGCCGGAATCGGTTCCGGTAATGATGACTAGGTCCCTGCTGGTATCCATGGCCGGCCCCCTTTATCGCCGCCCGCTTGACGGGCGATACGTCACGCGATGATGATCAGTATGCCATAACCCGCATGTCCGATCAATCCCCAAATTTCCATACGCTTCAAAAAAACCTTCTACCACCGGTTTTTTTTATGGAAATCGCCGGATAATAGCCTTACTATATTAGAAGAAGAGAGGGAGGAACGAAATGAGAAAGACGCTATGTCTTCTCCTCATCATCATGACAACCGCAATCTGCCTTCATTCCTTTGCCGACGAGGAGAATGAGGAGGAGGACGACAACAAAACCGGGGAGCTATTCGATAAAATCGAGAAAGAGAAAGAGAAAGACGAAGAAGAGGATGATTCGGAAGGCGGAAAAACGTATAAGGATGACGATGGGGGCACGGGAGGATGCCTCGGGAAGGCGCTCGGGGGGTGCATTTCTGGCTGTCTCGATGAAATGGGGCCTGTTTTTTTTGAAATTTTTTTTACCTATATGTTTTCCGTCAGATACAGCGATTATCCGTATTCTCCCGAATCCGGCCATGAGTTCAGCTTTGTGCGGGATGAAACCGCGAAAAGCGACGGTCAAATCGGGTTTTTGAAGCTTTCGGCTTCGGCGGCATACCTCATGGACGAACGGGTCTCGTTTACGGGCCTCATCGAGACCAACCTTACCCTCATCCACGCGAACCTCTTTTTCCAATACACATACGAATCCCCGTACTGGTTCACCTTTTTTTCGGTAAACGGCGGCATCTCGATCCCCGTGTTCAATGTCATGGTTACCGGTTATATCGGGGGGTTGTCATTTACCGCTTCCGAAGCGGGCGCGAGTCTTCCCGAACCTCTATTCTCTTACGGCGGCAGCCTGCATATCTTTTTCTTCCATAATATATATTGCGATATCTTCAACCTCAATGCCCATTACAGGGACCTGGGATTTCATATATTTTCATTCACCCTCAATTATTGCATCGGCTTTGTGTCCGTCGGGGCGGGATATAACCTGAATCTGTACGGGTATGATTATTCGAGCGGGGACGGTCTCATCTTCCAGGGGCCTTTTGCCTCGTTGAAACTCTGGTTGTAACGAATGAAGGTGAACCCTAAAGATTGTTAGTTCATCCGATAAGGAACCGCACATGCACGATTTGTTGAACGATATTGGCAGTGGAAAAGAGATACAAAACAAGGCGGGGATTTCAAAAAAAGGAATCGAACTGCTTATCGAGGATTTCAAGGATCTCGACCTGCTCAAAAAAAATTACACAAAACGCATTCTTTTCTATTTACTCGACGGGAAAAGGAGGCGCATTCTTTCCGACCTCGAAATGCTCGAGATTTTTTTCAAGGCGGACCATTTCGCCCCCCGCCTCTGCTCCGCAGAGAACAGGGCTGAACTTTTCGAGAAAAGGAACGAAGAAGGCGAGAAGTTTTTAAAACGCCTCGGAAAGGTATACCACGCGCTCATGAATCCCCTGAATCCCAATTTCCTCATGCCCCGGCGCTTCAAGTCACCGTCATGGCTGGAAGCGCTTCTCCTCTTTTCGTCGTCTGAGTATTCCGGCGACCTCAGAACCTATCTCCAGCTGAAAATTATCGAGCAGATCCTCGTCGCGGCGGAAAAGGGAATCGACAATATGGTACGGCATATTTTCATCACCGACCCGAAAGACTATACGCACCTCGACATAGTAAAAACCTTTTTTTCACTCACCGGCTTTTCCCAGACGATTCCCGGGCACAAAGATCTCGTGATCGAGGCGCTTCATCATCAAAGCCGGACAATCCGCTGCCACGCATTGAGGAACATCGCGGCCCTAAAGCTTCCCGCAGACATATTCATGGAGGACATCCTCGCATGCGCGCTCTCCTCACCGAAAAAAACCAGAACCACAGCGATCCGCATCCTCAAACACGACCCGGAGCGCGCAGCGGCTTCTATTAAAGACGCAATAGAAAAAAGAAAGACCGGACACCGCATACGCCTCCTCGAGCTTTACAAGGAATTCGGCGGACCCGGCGATGGGGAATGGCTTTCCGGACTATTGAAAAGCGAAAAAGACGAGAAAACGAAAAAAATTATCGCGGCTATTATCGACAATAAGTAACGGTTCCCTCAAATCCTGGGTATGACCTCGACGAGCAGCCGGGTCACTTTATCCACGTTCCGGCCGAAAATCTCGAGAATCTGCTCCCAGGTCACCGGTTCTTCATCCTCTTTCCAGCAGTCATAATCCGTACTCATCGCGACCGCGGCATACGGGATTCCGGCCTCGTTCGCGAGCGCGGCTTCGGGGGCGATACTCATGTTGATGACATCCGCGCCCCACGATCTGAACATATGACTCTCCGCCTTTGTCGAAAACCGCGGCCCCTCGATCGTCACGACCGTTCCCTTTTCATGAAAGGGGACCGCGAGTTCCCTGCATCCGGCGACAAGAAGCTTCCGGAGTTCTTTTGAAAAAGGTTCGGCCATGGGCGTATGCTTCGGCTTGTGGGGTTCGAACTCGTCGAAAAAGCTCAAATTTCTGAGGCGCGTAAAATCGATAAACTGATCGAGGATCACGAGATGTCCGCGGCCGATTTCTTCCCGCAGACTCCCCACGGCGGTCGTCGCGATGATATGGGTGCATCCTTCTTCTTTGAGCGCGGCGATATTCGCCCGAAAGTTGACCTGCGTCGGCGGCACCGTATGCTCGCGGCCGTGACGCGCCAGTAAAACGATATCGACCCCCTTGATCGTCCCGCATTTCAGATCCGACGTCGGTTTTCCGTACGGCGTCGATACCTTTTTATTTTTTTCATTTTCCAGGATAGCCGGATTATCGAGTCCGGACCCGCCGATAATACCAATCTTTGCCATAGTTACTCCTTTTTCCCGGTATAAACCATATAAAAGAATCATGTCAAGAAGCGGATGAAAAAAAGGACACGGGAGCCGACACCGTTCGCGCCGCGGCCGATATCAGCTTTATATCCGGTACGCCCGCGAAGGCATAAGCGCGCCTCCGTCCCTGAAAAAAATCTTGATTTATTTTTCCCCAGCAACTATGCTTATACCATATGCCCGGCACGACGCCGTGACGCCGGAAATACGCCGGGTTTACGTTTATCGTTACGCAAACGATGATGTCAAAAAACTATCAAGAAAGGGTACAATATTATGGAAGATGTCAAGCGTAATATATTGAATACGGGAATCATGAATCTCATCGGCATGGTCCTCCTCTTCCTCATCGCCTTTTTCCTTCTGAAAGGAATCGAATTGAACACGGCGACCCTCTCGGGCACATTGCTCACGATCGTTATCGGTCTGATTCCCGCATTTCTCTGGATCTCCTTCTATTATTTTCTCGACAGAAAGGATCCGGAACCCGTCATCATGGTCGCATCGGCGTTTTTCGCGGGAATTATCGGCGAGGCCTCGTTGTCGGCGTTTTTCGGCAATATCGTCTTCGATCTGCCCGCGTGGACGCTCAACGCGAACGCCATGCCCCTCGCCCACCTCCTCTTCAGCCGGGGCTTTATACCCGCGATCACGATCTATATCGTTCTCCGGTATATGTTCTATCCCTCGAAACATTTCAACGAACCCGTCGACGGCATGATGTACGGCGCGTTTATCGGGATCGGGTACGCGCTCTCCCTTGCCATGAAGGGGGTTTTTTCGGCCGGCGCCGTCTCACTTTACTTTCTCGTCTTTTCACTTCTCGTGAACCTGGCGCTTTTCTCCTCACTCGGCGCCCTCGTCGGGTATTCATTCGGCGCGGCCCGTTTCGACGAGCGGCATAAACAGAGAGATTTCCTCATCGCACTCGTGATCGCCGTCTGTGTGTTTTCCCTCTACGCCTGGCTGAGCACGAAGCTTCAGATGAATATCACGACCAGTTCGGATTTCGTTTCGATCGTCCTGGTCCTTGGATTTACCGTCGTCCTCCTCGGTATCGTATTCTTCCTCATCCAGAAAAGCATCAAAAAGGGCGAAGCGAAGGAACTCGAAGGGACGAAGTTCTTTTTCGATATCGTCTCGATCGCGGCGATCGTCATCCTTCTTGCCGCAGGACTGATCGTCCGGTTCGTCATCGAAGGCGATAAAACCTTTACTTCCCGTGAAAACGACATCTCCTTTACCGTCCCCGCGGCTTTTTCTTTCGGCGGGCAGAAGGACAATATCTACACCTTTACCAAACATCTCGAAAACTATACTTACCCGGCGACCCTCCGCGTCGTCGTGTTCGACGACTATCAGCCGACGAGCGTCCTGAGCCTCATCAAAATTCAGACCGATGAAGCACCCATGACCATCGGCGATTACGCAATCGACATGAGGGCGTATGAAAAAACGGTGACCCTCGAACAGGTCACGGGGAAGACCTCCTTCCTCGCGAGGGTGTATGAATACACGGCACAGAAGGAGGGTGAAAAATTGATTGTCAGCATCGAGGTTCCGGGCGCCACCTACCCCGGACATCTTGAATTAGCCGGGAAAATACTCCGGAGTTTCAGGAAGGAGTCGTAAGATGAAGAAAACGGGAAAAACTTTAGCACTAATTATCGCGCTATTGATCACGGCAACGCTGCAGGCGGCCGCTCAGGATGCGAATGAGGTTTCTCCCCGAACGGTCGCATCCGTGGTGCGGCTGGGCAAACTGATGGACCTCTATGTCGTTAAGGGAATGCCGGCGAATTTTCAGCCCACGGTCGAATACGGAATTCCCAATTTCGGCGGGGGAAAGACCGTACAACCGCCGAAACGTTATTTCTGGGACCTCGGCTCCGGGGTCATCGTGACGAAAAACGGCTGGCTTTTTACCAACGCGCACGTGGCGGACGACTGGACCGCGAACAGCGTCATCGTCCAGCCTTTCAAGGACAATACCGGCGCGACCTACGACCAGGTCCTGATACCCGCGGAACCCGGATACATGTGGGTGACGGTCGCCACGGAAGACGACGTCAAAAATTTCAGACGGCGCGTCACGCTCAAATATCTCTGCCAGACCATGTACTATGATTCGGACTACAACAACTACGACAGGGACAGGGCGATCTGCAAGATCATCGCCCACGCGCAGATGAACCCGTCGACCGAACTCCCCGAAGTGACCGCCGAATGGACGGCGACCGACACCGTCCCCGTCTCCTCACTCGGTAATCCCTTCTACCTCCCCGAACTCACGCCGAAGGTCTGGGCGATCGGGTTTCCGGGAAGCGGTTCGCAGACATTCCATTCGATTACCGAAGGTAATTTCGCCAATTACGACAGCGATGAACGTTCGTACATCCTTCACCACGCCTTCATTTCGGGCGGAAACTCGGGCGGCGGGCTTTACTACAAGAACAACCTGATCGGGATCAACACCTGGGACCGCTCCGACCCGCACGGCCGCCATCTTTCGATCGCACAGCCGGTCACCTATTACGCCGAGGCGGCCGCATACGTCTACCTCTGGTACAACGTAAAAGACCTCCCCGACATCCCGAAAGAATGGATCGATGCCGACCCGTCGAACGATCCCTACAAAAACGAGGTGTATATCGGATTCAATGTCCGTTCGCAGGCAAACCAGAATGTCGCGGTCAAAAGCGGTTACCTTATCGCCTACAAGGCGGATATTTCCGTGGACACGGCCTTCAACTATATCAACTTCAAGGATTACATGCAGTACTACTATCTGGTCCGGTATCTCGCCAACCAGGGGTATACGGCGGAAGTGATCGCCCCCTACCTCCAGATGGATCTCAAGGAGGTCCGCGCCATGATCAATATGAACGAACAGGAACTCCTCAATTCACTCGACCAGGCGAGCAGGGGATTTCTCGATGTGATGAAAAGCGGCAAATTCTACGCGAGTTACTGGAATATCGATCAATTCGGCCAGGTACTCGCGGCCGTTTCGCCGCAGACAAAACTCAAGGTATATGTCACCTCGAACGGCTACAAGGACCAGGTCTTCGATTACAATTCGACGGCCGCCCTTATCCAGGGTCCCTTCGACCTGAAAATGCCGATGCAGTAATGAACCATACACGCGCATCAATAACGGATACCGTTGATCGTTCGAGCAGCCGGCTTCTCCTTTACAAGGGGAAGCCGGCTTTTTATCAGTCTCAATAGGAAAGCGGTATGCGGATGGTGAACTGCGGCTTTATCGCCAGAATACTATCGATATCCGACTGCGGTACGCCGCTTTCCATAAGCCAGTACATGAACAGGAGGGAGAAATCCATCCACATATGCGCGGCGATCGAACGGGGAAGCCCGCCCCTGTCGTATATATTGTCGAGGTAAAAGGTGAGAAGCGACCGGACCGCGAAATTGAGAAGCAGCGTCTGCGTATCGAAACCGCCGATGATTATCTCCTGGGGGACATGAATGGCCGGAAAATAGAGACAGTCGACGATTTTCGCCGGAACGTGTCCGAAGGTACTCCCCACCTCTTCGTAAATAAATCCGCGGAAGTGCGATTCTTCGGCGATACCGATAATACTCGATTCAAGCAGAAAAAAACCGATCATAAGGGGTATTGCCGCGAACGGCGACATCTCCCATGTGCCGAGATACATCCTGCCCGTATTCCACGGGGCATGCTCATGGGACCGTGTTATAAGGGGATTGACGATTCCCGAAATCGGAAGGATATACACGGCGGGATCCAGGAAATTTTCAGGGCGGAATGGTGAAAGAACGAGATCGAAAAAATCATACGGCCGCCATTCGGTCTCGTATTCGCCGAAATCACCGAGTACTTCAGAGAGGGAGGCGACAAAGGTGTGACTTCTCCACTCATCGTCATAGGCGTCCGCCTTCGCCCGCTTCCTGTTGTCCCTGTACGCGGCATAGGTGGAATAAAGACCCGCCTGATATATTCCCGTATACATGAAACTGCGGAAAAGCTCCGCGTCATGATCCCGGAGAAGTTCGTATGAG
Source organism: Spirochaetales bacterium (assembly GCA_016930085.1). Classification (NCBI taxonomy): domain Bacteria; kingdom Pseudomonadati; phylum Spirochaetota; class Spirochaetia; order Spirochaetales; species Spirochaetales bacterium. Next base: position 7,163 of record JAFGHO010000075.1, on the reverse strand, counting down.
ACGGACAGGACGGCGGTTGCCGCGCTGAAGGCGAGTCCTTTCAGCGCGTTAACGGAATAGACGGGCAGATGAACGCTATACAATGTCGCCTCATTAATCAGGTATTCGGCGTACCCGAAATCATTGTAATAAAAAAGGACGTCCTCGACAAAGGTGAGAAAAACAAGGGCGGCCGACACCGCCGGGGCGATCACCACTTCAGTCCGTCTCAATTGCCCGGATGTCTCCGCCTGAGACGGTTCGTCAGTCACCTCACCGTTCTCCGAAAACAACGGGGACAGGACGGCCCAAATGACGACAAGAACCAATACGGGCTTTTTCATGTGAACTCCTTTTCTTCCGGAATCGGGATAACCACATAATAGAACGTTTCCGTGATTTTGTCTGCAATAAAAAGTATATTTCACGCGGGACTGTTTATGTTTGGATGTATATAAAACGACGGATGAACGACGGATCTCCGCAGATAGTGCCATATTTTACCGGTCACTTTGAAACGTTTAAAAGTGACGCTTCATGACGTTCTCATTTCATTTTGACTCCTGTCATTGTGAGAAGTCCGGGGCAGCGTTCCATTAATTCATAAAGAAAATTTCTCACGGAGATCACGGAGCGCACGGAGAAATAAATTTTAATGAATATATAGTAATAAAGTTTAATACTAAGTTATTAATTATTTAAAAAGTTCACTTTATTTTTATGGTTTTTTATTGTCAGATAACCGTTTGCTTTCTCATTTCAGAAAAAAAATATTCTCACCGCCGTATATTTTCCAGCCTGCACTTCTCCGTTTTTATCCACCACTCCCATCATTCGCTATCCAGCGTTCATCCGTTGTTTTTCTTTTTTTTCCTTTATAAATGAGATAGTGTCCATGCCGTTTTCACCATTTCAAAGAATGGTTTATGACGCCGCGTTGCCGTTATCATGTCCGTATACGGATGATATCATCATTTCGACGGCCCGGGTATTGCACTTTTTCTAAAACATGTTATAATGGTAAAAAGGTTTTTTTTAAACTTTTTTTGCTGACAGGGCTTCCGGCAGCCTGTTTCGGCGGCGCCGTGGGCATTTCCGGGAGGGATGCAGGGGACGGGGACGCACGATGTAATCCCTTTTAAAAAATAATGCAATTGGGGCAAGGGGAGGTTTGCGCTTTTTGGAGACACAGGGGACACGGAGGAAGAGAAGAATAATTCTTCCTCTGTGTTCTCCGTGGGCTTTGTGTGAAACATTAAAGAAATGAATATTGTTTCACACAGAGCACACGGGGGACACGGAGGGCGTAGACAGGGGGTAAACGAAGTACACTTTGAGGTGATATTCTTTCGCATATGCGCTACTATCATGGCGGACCTTGCCAGGATAATCCTGGAATAGAAGAGATTTCAATGTATATACCGCAGGTATTTGAAAAGATTTCCAGTAATCTTGAATGTTACATTAAAACACTTGAAAAAGAGGGAACACTAGACGCTTAGAATAACTTACAAAAAAGAAAGTGAAGTCCTTTCCCCGCGAGCAGGCAAAAAGCACTTAAAATTAATTCCAGGTACCCGAAATCATTACTTGAAACTACCCGAATTGATAATTGAATGCACGCCGCGAAGGAAATACACTTCTCATCGATTATTGTATTGTTACATATCATTTTTTTTACGGAGGAGAAACATGAAACAAAGCATTTTCCTAAAGGTTCTCTTTGTGACGGCGGGTCTTTTCTTAATGTTCGGGTGCTCGAATATCAATCTGATTGACGATGAGAATGAAAACGTTAGTGAAGACAAATATGCTCAAATCGATGATTACCGTTTGCTCGACGGTATCGTACTCGACATGCATGGTGAGAAAGTAAAGATAGGAGCGTTGACGGATGAGGACATCGAGAACGGCATACGCAACAGCGTTTCTGCAAATTTTATTTACGACCGGATTATATGCCCAAATAAAGAATTGAAGGAATATTACAATTCCGTAAAAAACAGATCAAACACCAGATGGCTGAATCTTACCCCGGAGCAGATAGCCGCAATGCTCCAGGCTATGATGCAGGCAATAATTAACGACGTTAAAGAGAACTCCGTCAAACAATTCTACGCCGCAGGGCCGAAAAACATCATAATCGGGATGAGGGACGGAGCAGGATGCTCGGAGTTGATTCTCAAATCATGGAATAAGGCCAAGGAAGCGCATCTGGATTACGAACCGAGTAAACCGATGTTCTGGATGTTCAAAAGGGATCATTATTATCACCTGGTATTCCTGCACGGGGAAACAAGTCCTGAACCGATAGATCTGGAAGAAGGCATATACAATCGACTCGAGATCGTTAAAGAGTATTCGGGATTGAAAAATACAAACCAGTACTGTTTGTTGTTAATCGGCAAGAGTGTCGGAGCGGCGGCGATATATAGATCGTTATACAGAATTTATTACGGCAAATCGAAATATTTCGGGGGAACGCAATTTTACAAAGTCGGCGTCGTTCTTGTCGATGCTCACGAGCCCTTCGCCCCTGGTGACGAGGGAAACAGCGGGCAATGGTATGATTACGTCCATTTCAACAAAGAGTTGAAAGCAGACGGGGATTACTACAATTTGACATTATGGCAGAAATGGGCCGATAACATAATATATCCCAATGGAGACGACAGGCAGAAATTTACACAACTGAGAATATGGAATACGTATCAACGGGGTTCCGGTCTTTTTGACGGGTTTGAAGGTTACAGTTTTACCGGACAATACTATTTTAACAACAAGCTGAACAATTGCGTAAAAAATGTCAGGCAATACGGCGTCGAACACACTGAAATAGAGGGAACGAACAAAACCGTAGAGATTATGGTCGAGCCTCTTTTTTACTTTCTATGTGCCCGAAATTAAATTATGGAAATAGTGAAAATGCCGCCGGCAAAGGACGTTCGCCGAACGTTGGTGGCATTTTACTAAAACATGCCGGAAATTTTAAAAGCATAGCCTTTATCATAATATAGTTAACAGTCTCATAGACCACCTTCAAAGGAGGTGGTTTGTTTATGTTAATCAATTATTGGCAATACATTATGATCCGTATTGTGTAGACGGTTATTTGAAGATACTATTTAATGTGTGGTTTATTGAAGAAGCTTCAAAGCCCTGATAAAGCAACTTGTATCTATTTAGGAAAAATGATAAATTGAGAATCAAGCGTATGCATCGACACGCAGACGTTTTGACACCGGACGTCGTTGACGCAAAGCGTTATATGTAATAATATTTTCAATATCACCGAAAGAAAGGTATTCGATTTGATGTTCAAAAAACTAATAAAAATAATTCATGCTGTTGTATTCTGGATGTGGGTTATTTCCAGTTGCATTGTCTATTCGGTTTTTTGTATTATTTTTGGACTGTTTGCCCGGAGGATATCTCATATTATTGGTGTTTACTGGTGCAAACATATGGCTTTCGTCGGAGGATGTAAAATACACCTAAAGGGTATCGAAAAGATTGATAGGAAAAAGAATTACATTTTCACGTCAAATCATCAGAGTTTTGCGGACATCCCTGTTTTATTTGGTTTTCTTCCGTTTTATTCCGTATTTATTGCAAAACAAAGTCTTTTTTATATTCCTTTTTTTGGCTGGGGTATTGCCGCCATGGGACATATTTCAATCAATCGATCCGAACCCAAAAAAGCCAAAAAATCTATCGACAGGGCAATCGAATCCATCAAGCGGGAAAACAAATCCGTTTTTGCCTTTCCTGAAGGAACAAGAAGCAGAACCGGGGAGATTGGAGAATTCAAACTCGGAATATTTAGTATGGCCATACAGGCTGATATTGATGTCGTACCAATTGCTATTGCAGGAACAAGGGAAATTATGCCGAAAGGTTCATATTTTTTTCAATCCGGAAGTGTCGATATTCATTTCGGGACTCCGATTTCATCAAAAAAATATACAAAATCGGAGAAATATAAAATGTCCCAGGAAGCCAGGCAACAGATAAAAGATATGTTGAAATAAATTGGAATCGGTACAGAAAAGCTTTAAAATACGACGCAAAATTAAAAGTTTACGCAGCGACGTTCCTTATATGTCAAGATGGATGCCACTGGAACGTATACTGACAGTAGCATATTAAAAGTATTCATCATTTATAGGTAAAATAGGACGACATTTATTTGAAAATTTAGTGAGCTGTAATCAATCGGAATATGCCGGGTGGACGGCAGGAGAAAGTTGGTCTTTGGGGGATTCACCGGCTGTCGGTGTCGTATTAGAGGAAAATTGTGGTCGTTATGTATATCGTGAAGCGCCGATTTTTAATGAAGATACATCATATCGGTTTGAAAGTGGAAGACCATTGATACGGGTTTATCAGTCAATTAATTCAAGATTTATCATAGAAGATTTTATAAACAAGCTTCAGCTGATGTATATGGATTAGACGACAAACGTGGACGTCCATGGAAAAATTCGAAAAAACTTTTTATACCCCTTCCCCTATTCGGCCATTCAGGATTTATTGATTTCATACTATATTTCCCGATTTTAACATGGGATTAATACAATGTACGAACGAATGCTTGATAAATCTCAACGACCTTCAAAAGAAGAAATCAAGAAAGAAATAGGAAAAATTCATGCTGAATATATGGATTTATTTGAATCTTTTTTAAATGATAATTATGATTTAATTACTGAATTGAAGTTCCCTTTTGGAAATAAATATGGATGGAGTTATAAATACTCTCATAAAAATAAGCATTCGTGTTACTTGTTTTTTGAAGGAAAGGCATTTACAATATGTATTCAAATTGGTAAAAATGAATTAAATAAAATTAATGATATTTTCGAAACATTTTTACCAAGAACCAAGGAAGTCTGGAAGAATAGATATCCATGTGGTGACGGTGGATGGATGTACTATAGAATTCTTAAAAAAGAAGAATTAGATGATGTAATTAAACTTATTACGACTAAAAAGAAACCAATTAATCAAATACAAGAGAAATTATTAACTTAAATAAACTGGAAATGAGAATTAAAAAATAATTATTAAAATTATACAGTGTTCCGGGATTTGCAACACAATCTATTTTTATGATATACTTGTATGTAATCGTATATATATAAATTAATATAAATATAAAAAAGAAAGGATAGAAAGCATGAAAAGGTTAAATTTTAAGGTAAAGACAGCATCTATTATGTTCATTTCGCTTGTCTTTTTCGCGGGACAGGTTTTCCCGCAGCAATGCGGAGATGTCAATGCAAGCGGAGGTATCGATATCGTCGATGCGCTCATTGTCGCCCAGGCTTATGTGGGATTAAATCCCGCGAATTATGATTCCTCGGTAGCGGACGTGAATGCGAGCGGCGGCATCGACATTGTGGACGCGCTCTTGATCGCACAATATTACGTCGGTCTTACTTCTTCACTCAACTGCGGCACCCAGACAGCGGTTCCTACCGATCCCCCGTCTGTTACAAATCCTCCGTCTATTACGGATCCTCCGTCTATTACGGATACTCCGTCTATTACGGATCCTCCGTCCGTGACAAATCCTCCGGCGGGGAGCATCGATTGTTCCAGTCTGGCTGAATGGAATGCCAATACGGTTTACGAAACCGAAGGAATGAGAGTGTCCTATAACGGCAACGCATATGAAAACAACTGGTACTCACAGGGCGCAAATCCGGAGCAGAATTCAGACGAGGGTGAAGTCTGGACACTGATAGGATCATGCGATCCCAACTTAACGCCAAGACCCACCGCGTACATACAGGGAACGAAGGGTTATACCACCAGGTTTTGGGATTGCTGCAAGCCCCATTGCGCCTGGGACTCGAATGTTCCGGCGGGTATGTCTCCATTAATCACCTGCAACATTGACGGTGTCACCTTGAGTTCGGATCCCTATGATCAAAGCGGATGCACCGACGGCAGTTCGTATATGTGTTATAAATATATCCCCTGGGCCGTGAATTCCACACTTTCCTATGGTTTCGGCGCAACCAGCCATGGTGATGTGTGCGGCAGATGCTATGAATTGCAGTTTACCGGTGAAGGGTATTATGGGGCCAATCCCGGTGCCGCGGCCATAGCCGGAAAGAGAATGATTATTCAGGCAATCAATATCGGTCATGATGTCGAAGGCGGCCAGGTCGATATCATGGTTCCCGGCGGCGGAGTCGGCGCCTATAACGGCTGTTCAGCTCAATGGGGCATACCGAACGATCAGTTGGGGGCCCAATACGGAGGATTATTGACCGCGTGTCAGGATATATACGGACATCAGGACCATGCGGCACTGAAGAATTGTTTGAGGTCCAAAAATGATGAACTGTTCCGCAGCAGAGGATTGACCCGTATGGCCGAAGGTCTTGATTGGTTTATCGACTGGTTTGAAGCCGCCGACAATCCCTCAATAGTATACAATGAAGTATCCTGTCCCCGGGAATTGGTGAATATTTCCGGCATGCAGCGGTAATAATTAATGTCGATCATATAGAACCATATTTAAAGGCTCTAGAAACCGGTAATAACAATCGTTAGACTCGTTGTAATGAATGGAATCAAGAGAAACATAGTAAATTTATTGTTTGGTTACACACACAACTGCATATAACTGTTCAGTAAATAATTATTCTTAATTAGGTGATTCCATAAATAACAAAGCAAAAAGGGATAATTCTTTGAATACTGGAATATATTATTGGTTCGGGTATCAAATTAAAAATGAATTAAGATTAAAATTAATTTAGGAAGCCGGTTTTAATACTGTAATGCTCTGGTGGGGTGACGATTATATTGAGATAGATGGTGACAGATTACTTTTACCGAATATGGAAAAAAAATACGGCATAGAAATCGAGAATAAATTAGGAGGATTAATAGTATTCTTGCTTCGTTGGAAGCAAAAAAGGATTGTCGTATACAAATATAAAAGCCTTTCGCACCCTTCCTGCGACAACTATACGTTTAGAGCGACAGGGAACCTTATCCTGCTTCGTTTACCACTCCAGAATCAACATTCGAACCCGGTGCGCTTACGCACATTGATTCAGATGACCAGCCCCGATAGATTAACCCGGATATCTCACAATTACAAGAGTTCATATTGAAATGTTTGTTATCTGTTTATTATAAAGTGACTTACATATTTAAGCCGG
>JAFGHO010000074.1 GCA_016930085.1 Spirochaetales bacterium | reverse complement strand
TTTGCCGTCTTTGTCTGCTTTCCGGCCCGCGCGCTTCTGGGACGAATCGATATGATCATGGCCGTTGCGGGAGTCATGTCGGTCGTTTTCTTTTATACGAGCCTTTTTCTCTGGAATTATTCCATAAAACGATACACGTCTGCGGGAGGATAACAGGATATGCCTGATAAAATAATCGTCGTCGACTCACTCACCCGTGTCTTCAAAATAAGGGAACGGTCTAAACCGGGATTGATCGCCTCAATCGCATCCTTTCTGAGTCCCGTATCGAAAACCATTACCGCCGTGGACAATATTTCATTTTCACTTGACGAAGGTGAAATCAGGGGACTTATCGGGCCGAACGGGGCGGGAAAATCAACGACAATAAAGATCCTTTCGGGCGTCCTCTATCCGACCTCCGGGAAGGTCGACGTACTCGGCTATGTTCCGTGGCTGGACAGGAAAACATACGTGCGCTCGATAGGTGTGTTGTTCGGACAGAAATCGCAGCTTATCTGGGAACTGCCCGCGCTCGACACATTCGAGCTTCACAAGGTTATCTACAGGATACCGGACGGTGATTTCGAAAATCGAATCGATTCCTTTATCGAACTGCTTGCCATCGGCGATATCGTCAGAAAACCGGTGCGGCAGCTTTCTCTGGGCGAACGTATGAAATGCGAACTTGTCTGCGCCATGCTTCATGATCCCCGTCTTGTCTTTCTGGATGAACCCACCATCGGTGTGGACGTCATTTCCAAGGAAGCGATCCGCGGATTCATCAAAAAGGTGAACCGCGAACGCAACATCACCTTTATTATCACGACACACGACCTCTCCGACATCCAGAATCTCTGCAATACCGTCACCATTATCAACAAAGGAAAGAAAATTTTCGATGACTCCATCGATAAACTCACCTCCCGGTTTTCGGATAAAAAAGTTCTCAAACTCGATTTTTCCGCTCCCGTCGAAGAAAGCGGGCTGTCGGCATACAAGGTACTCGATTTCAGCCCCGGAACCTGCCTGATCGAAGTGGAAGTGAAAGAAAAATCGATCCGTGATATCATCTACGAATTGTTTTCGGAATTTCCCCTCCGCGATATCACCATTACCTCGATCCCGATCGAAGAAGTCATCAAGACAATGTATCTGGCTTGATTTGCTTTACACGCATAAACAACTATGCCGCAATTTTATATCCATGACGTCTTCCATAAAGCCGTTGCTGCGGTGGATGTAACCGGTACGGAAGCGGCGGACGCGACGGCGTCATCACCGGATAGTTCTATTTACCGCCCCGGGCGGCAATGACAATCGACAGGCCGTTCATCTTCATTGTCTATAATGACGACACCGATACGAGATCATTCCTCGGCAGGGTTATGGAACCGTAAAGCTTCAAAAACGGGCGGTGATACTTGATAAGATCAATGACTTATACTATTATTCAATCGCTATGATAGATACACTGATTAAAACCGGATACACGGAAATAACGCCTGGTATCACCGGCAATATGAATATAAGGATATTTCAATCAACGACATTAACGGATACGGTGTGGGATGAGTTTCTTGAAACAACGGACCGGGGACAACTCGAACAAAGCAATAAATGGGCCGCTTATATGCTGTATAAAAAAGGATGGAAAATCCTGCGGCAGGTATTTGTTACCGGTAATAAAATAACGGCCGGTTTTCAGATTCTTTATAAAACAATTCCGGTGCTGGGTAATTTCGGCTACCTATTAAAAGGTCCCGTCATAGCGGATGAAGAGACAGGCACCGTTGATGCGGTATTGATTCGTCTGAAAGAAACGGTAAAACGGAACAACATAGGTTTTTTGCTCGCACAGCCGCCGGATAGAGACAGCCGCTTAACCGGATTTTTGAGAAAATCCGGATTTATAAAAAACAGAATAAAATATATGCTGAAAAAAGCCACAGTGATCATCGATCTCGACCAGGATGAAGAACAAATACTCGGTCGCATGAAACGGCAAAAACGACAGAATATTATGAAAGGATTGAAAAACGGACTGACATTGCGGGAGGGGACACGGGATGATCTTCCCGTTTTTTACCGGTTCATGGAGCAAACCTGTAAAGCACAGCAGGTAACTCCAAATCCGCCGAGTGTCGATCACGTTTTTTCATTGTGGGATATATTTCATAAAAGCGGTAATATCAAGGTATTTTTTATAACCTATAACAACGAAGACATATCGGCGATGGTTGTCCTCCCGTTCGGGAGTACCGTCAACTGCTGGAAATTCGGGTGGTCCGGCAAGTGCAACAATTTGCGGCCGAACGACGTGATTTATTGGGAAATAATTAAATGGTCAAAAAGAAACGGGTACCGGTATATCGATTTTATGATTATACAACTCGACAAGATATCCGCTTCGAATAAGGAGGGAACCACGTCGTCGGAATCGCATAAAAACTGGTCCCATTTCAAACTCGGATTCGGTGTCGAGATACTGTATTTACAGGATGGTTCCGTCTATATATACAACCGGATATATCGATTCATCTTCAATATCGTCTCGATACTCTTCCATTCAATTATGAATAAAATCATTTACAGAATAGCCAACTAGACAATTCACGATCACTGGATCGATTGAAGGGCGATGATGTTAACTCGAATGTCCGTAATAGAACCTGCCGAAATACTTTACCATGGGGAGTGGAAGCAATTTTAACATCGAACTGATTAACCGATAGCTTTTTGTTTCGTCTTTCTCTTTTATTTCGATCGCATTGGGGAATATATAGAAATAATGGAAATTTCTCTCCTTCCCTCCGAAACGCTTTTTGAATGTCACAAGGCCTTTATTCAAAGGGGATGTTCTTCCGAAATCGAATACGGAATAACCCTCCCCGTGGGCTTTCATTATCGCTTCCCAATATATAAAATAATTGGGATACATGCCGAGCGACTCGGGATCCGAACATGCTATTTCCATCGATACACTCTCCTTGTATTTAAAGACAAGCATACCCGCGACAGGTTTCTTTTGATCATATGCAAGGTATATATCAATCATATTTTTTCCGTATAATTTTTTCCATAATGCTTTTATGAATTCGAGAGGCAAAGGAGGAAGCCCCAATTTTTTTTTGGTTTTCAGGTAAAGACGGTAAAATTTCCCGATATCTTTTTCCTCACCGATCACGCCGAACCGCAAACCGTATGTTTTCGCTTTATTGATATATCTTCGCATATTGTAATGGATATCGTCTTTCCATATTTCATCAACAGGCCTGTCCAGCGGAAGGTAATGAAAATAATAAAAATCATTCTCTGTGAAAGGCTGATTTTTGAAAAATACATATGAATCCAGCGTTCTGATTTCAAGTGATTTCGGTTTAATCCTTTTGAACAAGCGCAGGACTTCTTCGAGCAGCCGATGCAGCTGCTCTTCAGACGAAACCAATGGATCGCACAAGGTGCTGAACGGGACGTGGACAAGCCGCGTTCCCAAAAGCGGGCTTCTCACGATATACACCGGCAATCCTGCGACGATGCTCTCTCCGTCGCGGAGGACGATATATCTTCCTTCACAATGGCGGAATTGGGTGAGCAGCAGTTTTTGCCATACGGAAAGATGGCATAATTTTCCCAATCTGTGATTAAGGACAAAATCGTCCCACTTCGGATCTTTGGCGGGATCAATATAATCGATGCTTACCATGACTTTCCCGGTCCAAGAGAATCGTTCAGGGGAATAAATACAGCCTTTTCATGTTTCACCATACCACTATGTGTATACCAAATACGCAATAATATCAATAAAAAAGCCGGCGGCTTCCGTCTGCCGCCGGCCCTTACTGTTCGTCATCCGTTTTTTACTGTGGTGCAAACGGCGCGTTTTTCCACGCTTCCCGCCGTCCGTCACCGGTCACTGAACCCTTTTTCAGCGAATAATCCCACCATGCCTGGGCCACGATCTCCCTGTTGCTGCCGTATCGCCGGGAACTCCAGTGATCCTGGGCATCGACAAAATAGAGCAATGCCTTTATCTGGTTACCGTTTGATGCATTGAAGGAAAGCACATCGTTATACCGGTCATTGAAGTATTTTCCCCACTGTAAGGCGTTCTGGGGCTGCGTCATTTGCAGCGGTATATTGTATTCGGTGATAAAAACGGGCGGCCTGCCCTTCGCCCTGTTGATGGCGTTGATCTGATCGATAAACCCGCCCATATCGGAATAATTTTTAAAGGATTCATATCCGTACGCATGGATTGCAAAACCGTCGACGGAACCTATTACGGACAGCATCCCGTTGTAGAAATCCGTACATTGTCCACCGACGCCGCATCCTCCCGGCCCGGATGCTAAAAGCGGCTTGCCCCGGCCGTTCCACTGGGCCCTGAAAGCATTGTAAGCGCGGGCGTAAGCGACGCCGCTTATGTTACTCTCACCCCCCAGATTTTCCTCGTTTCCGAAAATGAATCCGTAGATGAGATTGTCGAAATCCCCGCCAAGGGCTCCGCATACCTGATCCACCTGGCTGTTCCAGTGCGCCAGACGTTGCGCGAGCTGCGGCGCGGGATTCGAAAGGTTCTCGAGGCTTTGTTTCTCGTCCGGTGTCAGGTCGAGTGTCAGCCGCGCGAGCGTTTTGATGTTGCGGGGGAGATAGTAGGTCCGGTAACCCGCGGCATTATCCGGCACCATACCGCAATAATCGAGATTCCACGCGACGGGAGGAACATTCGCAGGATAAGATTCGTAACCGCCGTCGTACTGAAGCCAATAGGCCCCCTTAAGACTGGCGGGCGCGGGGGGAAGCACCGTCGTCGGGGCCGGCGTGGCTGTCGGGTCGGGAGTCGAGACGGCGGTCGACACCGGTGTCGCCGTCGAACTCAATGTCGGTGACGGCGTCGAATTCGAGGATGCCGCCGTTCCCCATACCTCGAACTCGTAGATGCGCGCGTAGTTGTCGATGCCGCAGTCGGTGATGTACAGCATCACGTACCGGGCAATGACCGAGCCGACATTGAAATCCGTTATGTTCTCCCGCCCGGTGTTGGAAACGGTGCAGGTTGTTTCCCAGTTGTTGTCGCTGCGTCCGAACCGCAGCTCGAAGGCCTCCGTATTCATCACCTGCATTTCACCATTGGAACCGGCGTGCCTGACCACGAGCCTGTTGATTTCTTTTAATCCGCCGAGGTCGTACTTGAGCCAGTGCGACGCGCTTCCATTCGTCGAACACCATTTTGTCGCCGTATTTCCGTCCTTCGCCTTGTGTCCGCCGTAATTGGAATCGTAGGCCGTGTCGGCGGTACAGGATGAAGCGGAGAGGGCGAGATTCGATACTGTCTGTACGGTCGTATCCGTTCCCCACACCTCGAACTCGTAGATGCGTGCGTAGTTGTCGATGCCGCAGTCGGTGATATACAGCATCACGTACTGCGCGTTTATCGAACCGACATTGTACTCGGTGACGTGCGACTGGTTCGAATTATTGACGTCGAACGACACTTCCCAGTTATTGTCGTTTCTGCCGAACCTCAACTGAAATGTTTGCGTGTTCATCGCCTGCATTTCCCCGTTCGAGCCCGCGTGTCTTACGACGATCTTGTGAACCTCCTTGATTCCGCCGAGATTGTACTTGAGCCAGTGGCCGGATGTCGAGGCCGTCGAACACCATTTTGTGGCCGCATTCGCGTCCCTCGCCTTGTTGCCGTCATAGTTCGAATCGTAAGCGGAATCAGCCGCACATGAAACCGCCTGCAGTGCCAGATTCGCGTCGGCGGTAATCGTGTGGGCATACCCGCACACACTGCCGCACCGTTGGGCTTCCCCGAGAAATCCTTCGGGCGCGATCCTGTACCAGTCCAATATAATGTTCACCCAGTTCGACTGATCGATATTCCACCCGTTCGACTGGTAAAAGGGAAGGATGTCGGGCCTGTTCGAGATAATACAGGCGGCACATTCGAAAGATGGCGCCGAAGGAGGTGTGGTCGACTGCGGCGGATTTGTCGCCGACTGGGATTCGCACCGCCTCATCTCTTCCGCACATCCCGCGGGATCGATGGAACACCAGTTCTCGATAATATTCGGC